>CAZTNO010000034.1:6049-15749 GCA_964614865.1 uncultured Clostridia bacterium | reverse complement strand
TCGGCCCGGAACCGCAGGATGGTCAGCAGCAGGTAGGTGGCGAAAACCGAGGCCATCGGAAAGGAGGTGGCGACAAACACCCCCCCCCGCAAAAACAACAGCCGGGTGGCCAGCCCAAGGCCCCCCACGAGCGTGAGCATGGTCAAAAAACCTGCCAGGGCACCCTTTCCGGCAACCACCCTGCTGGTGATCAACCCCAGCAGGAAAACCAGCAACAAGACCACCCCGGGAGCCCAGTTCGGCACCGAGATGAAGTCGCCGCGGAGCAGGTTCTCTACCGCGGTGGCATGGACCTCGACTCCCGGAAACCCCGGGCCAAAAGGGGTGGTCAACGATTCCCGGAGGCCGGCTGCGGTGGTGCCGACCAAAACGATCTTGTCTCGCAGACTCTCCCGGGGCCCCTGCCCCGAAAGGACGTCGGCAGCAGACATGGTGGCAAAATGCCCCCTCTTCCCCCGGAACTTGATCAGCATCTGGCCGTGGGCGTCGACCGGCACCCGGACCCCGGGCAAGGAGAGGGAACGCAATACGTTTCCCTGCTTGTGCAAGGCGACGCTTCCGGTGTTCTTGAGTTTCAACACCATCGCCAGGGCCAGGCCGGGATAGAACTCGTTTTGGTGATGGATCAGCAGCGGCAGGCGCCTGAGCATGCCGTCGGCGTCGTAACTGAAATTCAAAAACCCCGAGCTACCAGCCTGGTGGGCAAGGGGGGCGATATTGCCCAAAACGCCGCTGCTCGCGGGTAGCCCGGTAATCCCTTCCTTGCCGGTTTCATGGACCAATGCCACCGTTACGGGATGGAGGAGATACGGTTCGCGAGACGGGGAACCCGGCTGGAAGAGGAACTGGTTGCCCAGCACGAAGGGGGCTTTGGCCAGAGCTTCGGCAAGGATCCGGTCGTTGTCGCCCCGATCGCGGAGCAGGGGTTCGACCGGTGACCCCGGGGGGAGGGTGACCTCCATGTCCTGGAGCAACTGGATCAGCGAGGTGCGGTCGGGTTCGGCAAAGAACATGTCGAGGCCGATGACCCTGGGCTTTTGGGCGGCGATCCGGTCGCAGAGCTCGGCCAGCCGGTAGCGCGGCCAGGGCCATTGTCCGTGGCTTTGCAGACTCTTTTCGTCGAGATCGACGATCACCACCGGAACGCCAGACCGAGAATCGGGAAGAGCCCGCAGGAGGCGGTCGTAGTTCAAGAAATCGAGGGGCCCCAGCAGGTCGGGTCGCAGGGCATAGAGGGCGGTCAGAATCAGGGTGATCGCCAGCCCCCAGCGAAAAATCGGGCGACCGAAGGGGACACCCTGGTCCGGGGCGGTGCGGCGTCTCCAGATCACGGTAGGAATGCGCCAGCTGGCCAGCGGCTTTTGGCCTGAACTCCGAGGCCTTTCATCGAATCACCACCTCCACCCGCCGGTTCCGGGGTTCCTCGACGTCATCGGCGGTGACGACCAGCGGATTCCCTTCGCCATGAGAGGTGACGGTGATGCTGTGCTGGCTCGCCCCGTTGGCCACCAGGATGGCTGCGGTCGCCTGGGCTCTGCCCAGGGCCAGCTGGGCGTTGTGTTCGGAGTCTCCGACCGTGTCGGTGTGCCCCGAAACGACGATGTCGGTGGACTCCCGCTGCTGGATGGTGGCAAATATCTGCGGCAGGCTGGCCTTCGATTCTTCGGTCAATTCGTCGGAATCGGGGAGAAAGTAGAGGATGAAGGTCACGGGCGGCGACGGTTGGGCCAGCAGCGCTGCCGCGAAGGTGGTGCGGATCTCTTCGGAACGGAGGGTTTCCACCGGCCCCGGCTTTTTCCCTTTCCCCGCGATCCGGACCGCCTGGCCATCTCCGTCGAGGACCTGCTGCCCCCCTTCCGCCGTCACGACCACCTGGCCCACCTTGCCGTCGGGGCCGGCGATCAGCACCACCGTGCTGCGAGGGCCCGCGCAACCGATGGCGAAGGCGACCCAGCCGAGCAGGGCGAGCCCGATGATGCGGGGAGAGGCGAAGCGAGTCACCGTTTTGTGGGGCATCGCCTGCTCAACTCCCCTTCACCTGGACCAGGAATTGGGTGCCGCGCACGCCGATGGTGGCGTCGGGAAGCTGGAACTTCACCGTGCCGGGCGATTGCCGGGCGATGATGCCCGACAGGTACGCGGCCGTCCCCTTTAGCATGCGCAGGATCATCGAGAGTTTGCCCTTTTCGGGGGCGAACACGTACTCGTCGATCACGATCTGGCTCTTCGGCCCCAGCGACAGGGTGGTATTGTCGGTGAACACGACGCCCAACGAACTGGAAGCCCCCGTACGCAGGGTGTCTTGCCGGTAAAGAGGGGCGCCTATTTGCAGCGGAAGCTCCTGCTGGCCGCGGATCACGCGGATCTCACCCTGCCCCTTTTTCACCGTGCCGACGGCATCCTGCTGGCCGATCACCTGCCCCGGCAAGGCAATCCAGCATCCCAAAAAAACCAGCAGTGGCTTGTTCATGGTCCCTCACTTCATCCACCTGGAATTATAGACCAGCGGGGCGAAAAAAACAAAAGGCGGCCCGGGAACTGGCGGGTGCTACAGGTGCTGGTGCAAGGCGGCCAGCAGTTCTTCCAGCTGGAACGGTTTGGCCAGGATGCCCTGGAAGTGGAATCTGCCTGGATTCTCGAACACGGCGCTGTCGCTGTAGCCGCTGGTGGCGATGGCTTTCAGGTCGGGCTGGACGCTGCGCAGCAGTTCGAGGGTGCGGATGCCGCCGAGGTCGCCGGGGACGGTCAGATCCAAAAAAACCAGCTGGTAGGGGTCGCCCTCCTGACGCGCCTTTTCGAACAACTCCATGGTTTCCCGGCTGTCGCAGGCGGTGTCGAGGCGGACCGGGGTGTTGCCGAGCATGTCGAGGAACACCTCGCGCACCATTTCTTCGTCGTCCATGAGCAGCACCCGCCCCGCCTTCACCGGGCGGGAGGGGAGGGGCGATTCCTGTTGAACGGGATGCGACGAAACCGGCAAGTAGACGGTGAAGGTGGCCCCCTGGCCCAGCACCGACTGCACGCGGATGTTGCCGTTGTGCTTGCGCACGATCGAATACGAGATGGCGAGCCCCAGCCCCGAACCGCTCTCTTTGGTGGTGTGGTAGGGGACGAAGAGGTGGCTCATCACCTTTTCCGGGATGCCCGGGCCGTGATCGATGAACGCCACCTCCACGTAGCGCCCGCGGGCAAGGAAGGGGGTGGTCTCGGCCTGGCGGTGTTCGCGGGCCTCGACCTCCAGGTGGCCCGAATTGCCCATCACCTCTTTGGCGTTGATGATGATGTTGTGGAACACCTGGGTGATCTGGGTGACGTCGACCTCCACCGGCGGAAGGTCGGCAGCAATCGTCATGGCCCGATGGACCCCCGAACCGCTGAGGACCAGATCGAGGGCGTCCCGGATCAGCTCGGTGACCGAGGCGGCCTTTTTTTTGGGTGCCCCCCCTTTGGCGAAGGTGAGCAGCTGCGGGGTGAGGCCGCGGGCCTTCATGGAGGCCTTTTCGGCTTTTTCGAGCGACCGTAGCAACACCGGGTCGGTGGCGCGCATGCGGGCCAGCGACAGGTTGCCCAGGATTCCGGTGAGCATGTTGTTGAAATCGTGGGCGATGCCGCCGGCGAGCAATCCGATCGATTCGATGTTGCGGTTCTTGATCAGCTGGTCTTCCAGCTTCTTTTTGGCGGTGACGTCGAGGTAGATGCCGATGGTCGCCGCAAGCTCGCCGTCGACCAGGATCGGGGCGCCGATGATCTGCACGTCGAGGGTGCGCTGGTCGCGGGTGCGCCGTCGTCCTTCGACGTACACCCGCTCGCCGCGCAGGGTCCGTTCGCTGATGCTTCCCGCTTCCTCTGGCTTGTCGGGATCACCCAGCAGGTCGTCGAGCGACGTGGCGGAAATCTCTTCGGCGGTAAAACCGAACATCTGCTGGAATTCCCGGTTCATCTCGATGATGCGGCCGTTGCGATCGAGCAGGATGATGCCCACCGGGATGTTCTGGAAAAGGTTCTGGAAAAAGGACTTCTGCCTGGCGATTTCCCGCACGCTGCTCTTGACCTTGCGGCGCAGGATGAGGTTGAAGGCCAGGATGACCCCGATGACCAGAACGGTGCCGCCCACGATCTGCAAGTAGTAATCGGAGAGGAAGCGCAGGATCGAGGGATTGGCGCTCTCGGAAAACCACTTCTCCCGGGCATCCAGGATCGGA
This sequence comes from uncultured Clostridia bacterium, assembly GCA_964614865.1. Lineage (GTDB taxonomy): Bacteria > Acidobacteriota > Aminicenantia > UBA2199 > UBA2199 > CAZTNO01. The sequence goes on along the minus strand of CAZTNO010000034.1, from coordinate 11,547 downwards.
TGGCGGGGCAGGCTCTTGGCTCCGCCGATGAAGCGATCGATCTTTGCGGCCAATTCGGGTCGCTGTCGGTTCAATCCGAAGAAGAGCGGTTCGTGGTAGAAGGAATCGGGCATCAAGCGGACGCGTAGCCGGCGGTTTTCGTTCTTCAGGATCGAAGTCAGGGTGAAGCGGCCGATAAATCCGGCATCGACCGTGCCCTGATCCACCGCGGCCACCAGCCCATGGGTGTCGTGGAATTCGATCCAGTGGGCGGGAATCGTCTGACTCTCCAGGTCGTTGCGCAGGCGGATGAACGAGTTGTCGCCGCCCACCCCACCGATACGCAGGTTGCGCAGCCCTTTGAGGTCCTTGACGTCGGAGCCGGGGGGCAGGATGATGTTGGACCAGTCGATGACGATCGACTCGCGGGAGTAGAGCAGAGTCTTGCCCCGCTCCTCGGTGAAGGCGATCGGGGCGATCGCATCGACTTCGCCCCGCTGGACCCGGGCCAGCGATTCGGCGAAGGAACCCGGCACGAAACGGAGTTCGAGGCCCTCCTGCTGGCAGAAGGCGCGCATGATGTCGACGATGACACCGGCCGGTTTATCGTCGCTCAGGTAGGTGTGGGGCGGGTTGTCGTAGATGGCCAGGCGGACGGGCCCGGGCGGGGCGGGTTGACCCAGCAGCCCGGTCGCCAGCAGCAGGAGTGCGCAAATCCTGGCCTTCATTCGTTTTTCCCGTCATATTCTACCACAGTGACTTGAACGATAGGAATCTGCTATGATCGGCAGGAAAAAGGGGGGGGCATGACCGGTGAGCGACTTGCAGCAGATAGTCTGGGGACACTGACGATTCCCGCCGGGGCGCTGTGGGGGACGCACACTCAGCGGGCCTTGCTCAACTTTCCGGTATCGGGATGGCTGATGCCAGGGGAATTCCTGCGCAGCATGGCTCTGGTCAAGGAACTGGCCGCCCGGGTGAACGGCGAGCTGGGCTTGCTGCCCGGGGACAAGGCGGGGGCAATCGCCCGGGCGGCGGCCGAAATCGCTTCCGGCGCCCACCAGGGGCAGTTCCCCCTCGATGTCTTTCAGACCGGTTCCGCCACCTCGACCCACATGAACCTCAACGAGGTCATCGCCGGGCGGGCCCGGCAGCTCCTGGGGGGGGCGGCGGCGGACCCGGCCCTGGTCCATGCCAACGACCACGTCAATGTGGGGCAATCCAGCAACGACGTCGTGCCGACGACCTTGCATCTCGCCGCCTGGACGGGGATTTCGCAAAAGCTGATGCCCGCCCTGACCGAGCTGGCTGGCGCTCTGGAGGTCAAGGCCCACGAGTTCGCTCCGATCATCAAGGTGGGGCGGACCCATCTGCAGGACGCCACGCCGGTACGGTTGGGGCAGGAGTTTTCCGGCTACAGCCGGCAGGTGACCCTTGCGGTCGACCGGCTGGCAACGCTCGAACCCCGCCTGACCGAACTCGCCCTCGGCGGAACGGCGGTCGGCACCGGGATCAACGCCCACCCCGAATTCGCCGCCCGTGTGATCGAGGGGCTGCGCCAGCGGACCGGCATTCCCTGGCGCCGGGCCGGCAATTCGTTCGAGGCTCAGTCGGCCCGCGATGCGGCGGTCGAGGCCGGGGGCATCCTGAAGACGGTGGCGGTGAGCCTGGCCAAGATCGCCGAGGATTTGCGCTGGCTGGCTTCGGGCCCGCGGGCAGGCCTGGGCGAGATCGTTTTGCCCGAATTGCAGGCGGGCTCCTCGATCATGCCCGGCAAGGTCAATCCGGTCATCCCCGAAATGGTGCTGCTGGTCTGTGCCCAGGTCATCGGCTCCGACGCCACCCTCACCCTGTGCGGACTCGGCGGCCATTTCGAACTGAACACCATGATGCCGCTGATGGCCTATCACTTGCTCCATGCCATCTCGCTGCTGGAACGGGCGGTCGTGTTGCTGCGGGAGCGGTGCGTGAGCGGGATCGAGGCTCTGCCGGACCATTGCCGCCAGCAGGTGGAGCGGAGCCTGGCTCTGGCGACACCGCTGGCACGCCGGATCGGCTACGACCGGACCGCAGAGATCGTGCGCGAAGCCCTGGCGAGTGGAGTGACCATCCGCGTGGCGGCGGGAGCGGCAGGCATCCTGCCCGCCGATGAACTCGACAGCCTGCTCGATCCCGAGGGAATGCTGGCCCCTTGGGCGGAGCCGGTCAGCGGGGAGGGGGGATGATGCGGCTGAGCCCCGACAGCACGGTCAACGCCTCGAGCGGTGTGACCGGGTTCTCGGGAAAAAAACGGCCCTGATCGTCCAGCGCGAGCAGTCGCTGGCCAAGCACAAAAGCGATGGCCATCGCCCCGCGGTGTCCTTCGGGGACATCGATGGGCCGGGGCCAGGTGCTTGCCGCCGGCGGGGTGGGGGGGGGGATGAGCCGGTCGGCCAGCTCTTTCAACGCCAGGGCGAGCAGGGTGCGATCGGCCAGCGAAAAGCGGTCGAAGGTGTGTTCGCCGGCGGGTTTGATCACGCCGAGGGTGGCCTGGCAGACGATCGCCTCGCCGACAAACGATCCGGGCACGTCGGACAGGATCCGCGGCGCCTCTCCCCGCAAGACCAGACGGGAACCGAATTGCCGGTCGATCAGGGCGACCAGGTCTTCGCGGGTCAGGGCGGTCTTGCCGAAAATGGCCCGGAAGCGGGGATGGGCATCGCGGGCCAAAAACTTGAGTTGAATCCGGGCGAGTCGTTCGGTCATTGCGCTATCGCCGGGATTCAACGCCTGAGCGCGGGTGAAGGCCAGCAGGGCCCCCTCCAGGTCGCCTGCCCTTTCGCAGGCCTCAGCCAGGCGGCGCAGGTCATCCCCTGAAGCGTCGGGGCGGCGGGCCAGCGTTTCCAGGTGGGGGAGGGCTTTGGCGACGCTACCCGTTTCCAGAAAAAGCCCGGCCGCCAGACGGAGCAGATCGGGATCGCCCGGGTTGTACCGCAGGGCGCGACCGGCAGCCTCACTCGCCGCAACCAATTGGCCCGCTGTGCGGTTCGTTTCGGCCTGTTGCCGCCAGCGCCTGCTTTCCCGCTCGCACAGTTCCTGGATACGTAGCGAAATGGCCCCGCCGGGCGGGGTTCCGGGAGCCGCCTGCTCGAGCACCGTCACGGCGGCCTCCGCGTTGCCATCGCGGTCGTGGATCCACGACAATGCCCAGGCGGCCAGCCAATTTCGGGGGGCCAGACCGAGCGCCTTTTCGAACGCCGAGCGGGCGTTGCCCTGGTTGCCCTGGATCCAGGAGACGTAGCCGAACCCGGTGATGCGCAACGTTTCGGGCGCAGCGCTGAGGGTAAAGGCCTTGATCGCTTCGCTGGCCCGGCCGGCGACGACCTCCTGCCAGCCCCGGGCGAATGCCGGATCGGCTTCGGCGGGCAACTCGCCCTGGGGCAGCGGCGGCGGGTCGAGTCGCGGACGGGGGGGGGCAGCGCACGCCCAGGTTACGATCACTCCCAGCAGCAAGATCCATCCCCGGTTCATTGGTCTCCTCCTCGGTGGAGTTCGTAATCCCGCATGGCCTGCTCCGGACCGAGCACGGTCAGGTGCACCCGGTTTCCGACGTACTCTTTGCTGACCACGATCGCCCAGCGGGCCAGGGCATCGGGCGAGTAGCGGTCGATGGAAAGGTCGAGGGAGAAGGTGCGGTAGTCGGCGAAATGGCGCTCGAACAGCACCCGGCGCACGACATCGAGCCCCCATCCCTCCCGGGCCGAGACGTAGAGGGTGTCCGCATTGCCTTGCGCGGGCATTTGCTCGCCGTCGGGTTGGGTATCGACCTTGTTGTAGACGGTGACGATGCGGTCGGGGGGGATCTCGAGCTGACGCAACACGTCCTCGACCTGGTGGCGCTGCTCGCCCGCTTCGGGACTACTCAGGTCGACCACATGCAGCACCAGGTCGGCCTGCACGGTCTCCTCCAGGGTGGCGCGGAAAGAGGTGAAGAGTTCCTTGGGCATCTCGCGGATGAAGCCGACGGTGTCGGAAAGCAGGCAAGCGTAGCCCGGCCCGAATTCGGCCAGGTCGATGCGGCGCAGCAGGGGGTCGAGGGTGGAAAAGAGGCTGGCCGAGGCCACGGCCTTGCTGCCGGTCAACGCCGAGAACAGGGTCGACTTGCCGGCCGAAGTGTAGCCGACCAGCGATACCACCGGGATCGGGGTGCGGCGGCGGTTGCGCCGCTGCAACTCGCGGTCGCGGGTCACCTTCTCCAGTTTTTCCTTGATCTGGGCGATCTTCTTCTTGATCACCCGGCGATCGGATTCGAGCTTGCTCTCCCCCGGGCCGCGGGTGCCGATGCCGCCCCCCAGGCGCGACATGGCGACCCCTTTGCCGGTCAGCCGGGGCAGGAGGTAGAGCAGCTGGGCGAGTTCCACCTGCAGCTTGCCCTCGAGGCTGCGGGCCCTGCCGGCGAAGATGTCGAGGATCAGGCGGGTGCGGTCGATCACCCGGATCCCCAGGGCCTCTTCCAGATTGCGGTTTTGCACCGGGTGAAGGGGGCCGCAGAAGACGACCAGATCGAAGGGGTTTTGGGCCAGCCGCTGGCGGATCTCCTCGACCTTGCCCGTCCCGATCAGGGTGCGCCGGTCGGGCGCCTTGCGTTGCCATATCGGGCCGACCGGATCGCCGCCGGCGGTGCGGACCAGGGCTTCGGTTTCGGCGAGCAGGGTCTCGATTTGGCTATCCCGGGTGACAGGGTCGAACCAACCGCAGATCAGGGCACGTTCCATCCGGCCTCCTCGATCGCACGGCCCATCCCCTCGAGGTCTTCGGGGGTGAACCAGCGGATTCCCGTCTCCCGCCGCAGCCAGGTCCACTGGCGTTTGGCAAAGTTTCGGGTGTGTTGTTGAATCTTGGTTACCGCCTCTGCCAGCGAGAGTTCCCCGCGCAGGTGCTGGATCAGCTCGCGGTACCCCACCCCGCGGAAAGGGGGGCAGGAATCGGGGCGGTGGGCCCGCAAATTGCGAACCTCGTCGAGCAATCCGCGGGCCATCATCGCCTCCACCCTGCGATCGAGGGCGCTGTAGAGCGCGGAACGGTCGCACCTCAAACCGAGGCGCAGGAACCGATAGTCGTGGAACGGGGTGGCGGTGCGCTGGTAGAGTTCGCTGGGGGGGGTGTGGTGGCGGCGGACGATCTCCAGGGCACGAAGGATCCGTTGCCGGTCGCCGCACCCGATCCGGGAAGCCGAAGGGGGATCGATCTGCTCGAGTTCGGCAAACAGGGCGGGCAACCCCCGGGAGGCGAGTTCATTCAGCAGTTGCCTGCGGATGCCATCCTCGACATGCTCTTCGGGAAAGATCCCCTGGATCATCACCCGTTGGTAGAGCAACGTCCCACCGCACACAAAGGGCAAGCGGGCGCGGGCCAGGATCGCTTCGCACGCCCCGTGGGCCAGGGCGAGGAAGCGGGCGGCGTGGAACTGCGAGCAGTCGTCGATGAGGTCGATCAGGTGGTGGGGGATCCCTTGCTGCTCGGCGAAAGAGAGTGTGGCA
>CAZTNO010000034.1:0-6039 GCA_964614865.1 uncultured Clostridia bacterium | reverse complement strand
CTGAAAGAATGGCGGTATTGTTTGAAGAGGACCCGGCGAAAGCGAGTTTGGCAGTGCCGATGTCGAAGCCGCGGTAGACCTGGAGCGAATCTGCCGAGACGATCTCGCCACCGAAGCGATGGGCCAGGGCGAGGGCCACCGCGCTCTTGCCGCTCCCGGTGGGGCCGAGAACCTGGACGGCGAGCTTCATGGGGAAAGGAGGAGGATCGCCAGGGCGAGCAGGGCCAAAAAGAGGGTCTGCCGGCGCAGGACTCTCAGTTGCCGCTCTCTTGGATCCACTGCAGGACCTGCTGTTCGAATTCACTGCCGAGGTGTTTGCGCACCGCGTAGACTTCGGCGTACAGGATCTCTTCGAGGCCGGTCAAAAAGGCGGGGGCGTTTTCGGCAAAACTGATGTACCACATCGACTTCATGATCGATTTCTCGTCGATGGTGCCGTCCGCAGTGAGCTGGAAGTGTTGAAAGTAAGCGGGGATACTGCCCTGGATGCCGCCGATGGCGTCGTGCAGGATCGACAGGGCCACCGGGCCGATCTCTTTGGAGAGGATGCGGAAGATGATGGCGTACTTGGCATTGTAGAAACGAAGGCACTCTTCGAACGAGTTGAAGAGCGCCTTGGGTTTCGTCTCGCCGGTGGTGGCGACGGCGGTTTGTACGGCCGCCTCGGGGAGGGGCTCGGCCTCGGGGGGGGTGGCCGACACGAAGCCCAGCGCCCGCAGCAGGTAGAGGGTCTTCAACGTGTCCCGGGGGAGCAACTCGCTGCGCTGGACGATGTCGGTGAAGTGCACGTGGCGCCGCACCAGGCCAACCACGTGGAGCTCATGGGGTTTCAGCTGGCTGGGCAACTCCGACCCCGAGCGGCTAACAAAGAAATCGCCGGCGTCGAGAAAGGCGTGGGTAAGAAAGCGCTCGTCGCGGATGGCGCGCACCCCCTCCAAAATCAGGTCGGATACCGGTTCGTCGATCAGGATGTTCTCGGTTTCCTCACTTTCGCCGGGGATGAATTCGTAGCTGCCCCGTTTCAAGGTCAGCAGCGAAAACAGGATCTGCTTCATGTGGGCGATCACCGAGGTCCACAGCCGCTCCCCGTTAAGGACGCCCATTTCCAGCAGGGCCCGGCCGTGGCGGATCTTCTTTTCCAGCATGTAGCGGCTGCTGCGGTGGTAGACCTCCTGGTCGATCACCCCGCAGCGGACCAGGAAGTGGCCCAACTGGTCTTCGGGCACCGAGGAGGTGGCCAGCCGCACCCGGTTGGCCCGCAGGTACACGTTTTTTTCATAGGAATCGACCGTGACCCGCAACTGGCCGCTGACCTCCCGCTCTCCCGCCTGGCGCAGGATGGTGGCGAAATCCTGCTCGCTCAGGGTTCCACGGGGGGTAAAACCACGGTTCATGAATCAGTAGGGGAGGTTCAGATCTTGCTGGCGGACGGGGAGAAAGGAATCGCGCTCGCGTTCGATCTGCTCCAGCATTCCCGGCGACACGTCGCGGGTGGGGTAGACCCCGGTGAAACAGGCCTTGCAGAACTGGTGGATCGACGGGGAGAGCCGGCGAACGGCGCGCTCCATGGCCGGGATTTCCTGGTAGATGACGGCGTCGGCGCCGATCTTGGCGGCGATCTGCTCGGCCGTCGAATCCTTGGCGATGAATTCGCGGCGGGTCTGCATGTCGATGCCGTACACGCAGGGGTTGGTCAGCGGCGCGGAGTAGGAGGCGAAATAGACCTTGTCGGCGCCAGAGCCCCGGACCATCTCGATGATCGAGCGGCTGGTGTTGCCCCGCACGATCGAGTCATCGACGATGAGCACCTTCTTGCCGCGAAACACGTCGACGATGGGGTTGATCTTCTGGCGGATCGACTTCTGCCGCAACGAATCGCCGGGCATGATGAAGGTGCGGCCGATGTAGCGGTTCTTGACCAACCCTTCGCTGTATTTGAGCTTGAGCTTGCGGGCGATCTCGATCGCCGAGGTGCGCGATGAATCGGGGACCGGCACGACCACGTCGATGGGCAGGCCGGAACGGCGGATGGTCTGGGCCAGCTTCGCGCCCAACTCCTCCCGGGCCAAAGAGACGTTGATGCCGTTGAGGGTGGAGTCGGGCCTCGCGAAGTAGACGTATTCGAAAATGCAAGGGCGGAAGGGGGCCTTGATCAGGCGCCGTTCGGTCACCTTGCGGTTCATGTCGATGAAGATGGCCGTGCCGGGGGGGACATCGCGGATCTCGGTGAAGCCCAGCGTGTCGAGCGATACGCTCTCCGAGGCAAAGCCAAAAGACGGCAGCAGCTTTTCCTGGTTGGTGCCCATGAGCAACGGGCGGATGCCGTAGGGGTCGCGAAAAGCCACCATGCCCTGGCCGGCGATGTGGAAAACCACCGAATAGGCGCCGCGCACCTTGGCAAACACGTGGCGCACCGCGGCGAACACGTGGTCGGGGGTCAAGGGCTGGGGCAGGGATCGCTGAAGGGATTCGGAAAACACGTTGAGGATCACCTCCACGTCGTTGGTGGAGTTGGTCATCTTGCGCGACTTCTCGAACAGTTCGCGGACCAGCTCCGCGAAGTCGGTGTCGTTGCCGTTGTGCACCGCGGCGATCCCGTAGGGGTGGTTGATCCAGAAGGGCTGCGCGTCTTCGGAGGTGCCCTCGCCGACGGTGGGGTAGCGGGTGTGCCCCAGGCCGATGTAGCCCCGCAGTCGGGTGACGTTGTGTTCGTCGAAGATGTCGCGAATCAGGCCGTTGCCCTTCTTGAGGTGGTAACGCCCGTCGTAGGTCAGGATGCCGGCGGCGTCCTGTCCGCGATGCTGCAGGGTCAGCAGGCCCGAATACATCTTGCCGATGACCTCTTCACTGTCGAATAATGCCAATACGCCACACATGTCCCTCTTATACCCCGGGCTTCGGCAAAAGTCAACGGGAAAGCCGCCAAGGGAAGGGCCCACGCGGGTCCGGGTTGACAAAAAGGGGAGGGATGTGTTAATGGTACCCACGTGACAACCGATTACGCCAAGAAAACCGGGGAAGACCGGCTGGTCCGCAAACTTTCACGCCCCACCCTCCTGTTCAGCCTGGCCACCCTGGCCTCGGTAGCCGCTTGCGCCGCGGTGGCCGCCCTCCTTTCCGGCGGCAGGCCGCTCACCGCCACGGTGAAAAATGCCTGGGGCATCCTCAACGTGATTTCGATCCTGGTGATCATCGTGGTGCTGGCCATCCGCAAGACCATCTACTTCTCCCCCCGGCTGATCCGCGAGCCCTTCACCCTGGCCGAATTGCTGACCCGCTGGCGCAGCATCGATATCGTGCTGATCTCGCTGGGCGAATTGGTAGCCCTGGCCGGGCTGGTGATCACCCTGCTGGGTATGCCCTTTGCCAACACGTTCCACTACTTTGTCAGTTCGTTCCTGTTGATCATGGTGCTGATGCCCATCCCCTGGAAGGTGCACGACAAGTTGCGCAATTTCAAACGCAACGGCGGGAGCTGGAATGACTAGCCCCCCAAGAAGCCGTCGCCTTTTCCCCCGATCCCCCGTTTTCTGGCGAGGAATATGATGTATAATCCCTTTCACCGCAGGAGTTCGAGATGAAGAAAAGCGTGCTATTGGTCGAATACGACGAACCGACCATCGCCAACGTCCGGGAAATCCTGGCCAACCCTGTCTACGAGGTGACCATCGCCAACGACGGGGAAGCTGCCAAGAAGGTGCTGTCGACCCACAGCTTCGATCTGGTCGTCACCGCCGCCATGCTGCCCAGGTTCCACGGCTTCAACCTCTCCCTGCATGTCGCCGAAGAGTTCCCCGCCACCAAAATCGTCGTCATCAGCGCCATCTATAAAGGGAGCGAGTACCGCCACCAGGCGGTCACCCAGTACCGGGCCGACGATTTTTTCGAAAAACCGATCGATGCCGCCAAGTTCCGCCTGCGGGTGCAAGAGCTCCTCGGCCTCACCGAAGAAGACCTGCACCCTGCCGCGGGGGCGACCACCACCCAGATCCCGGTGTTCGACACGGCCAAGATCCCTTCGCTGAAAAAGATCGAGGAAGACGAAAAGAAGTTCACCAGCGATGACCTGTTCGGCGACTTGATCCAGAAGGCTGAAAAGGTAGCCCCGTTCGAAATCCAGCTGGAGGGGAAGAAACCGGCGCCGGCTCCGGTGAAAGAGGCCCCGGCCCCCCGCCCCGCCCCCGACAAGACCCAGATGATGCCCACCCCGGCTCCGCAGCCCCCCCGGGTAGAACCACAAAAAACGGTCGAGATCCCCCGTCCCGATCCGCGCCTGGTCTCGCTGGGCCAGCCCGAAGCCAAAAAGGCTCCCGACGAGGCCAAGTACAAGAAGCTCGACGACGACATCGCCCGCAAATTCGAGGAGACGTTGTCGGGGCTGGGGCTCTCCAAGAAGCCGGCGGCTCCGCCACCTGCCTCCAAAACCGCACCTCCGCCCCCGCCGCCTGCTGCCCAAGAAAAGCCGCGCCCGGCTGCTCCTCCGCCCCCTCCGCCGCCGCCTCCGGTGGCCAAACCCGAGCCGACGCCGCCGCCCCCTCCTCCGGTGGAAAAGCCGCGCCCGGCGACTCCTCCTCCTCCACCGCCGCCGGTGGCCAAAACCGACATCGCTCCCGACCGCACGGTGGAGTTGCCTGTCCCGCCCCCGCCCCCCGCCAAGCCGGTACGACCCCCCTCCGGGATCGAGACCTCGCCTCCGGGAGAGGTGGGTGACTACCAGATTCTGGGCATGATCGCCCGCGGGGGGATGGCCGAGATCTACAAGGCCAAAAAGAAGGGCGTCAAAGGGTTCGAGAAGGTGATCGCCATCAAGCGCATCCTCTCCGGCTACGGCGAGGACGACAAGTTCATCGAGATGCTGGTCGACGAGGCCAAGATCGCCGCCGAGCTTTCCCACCCCAACATCGTGCAGATCTACGACCTGGGCCGCAAGGACAACTACTACTTCATCGCCATGGAGTACGTGCAGGGCAAGGATTTGCGGGAGATCCAGCGCAAACTGACGGAGTCGGAGAGCCTGCTGCCCGAGGACATCGCCCTGTACCTGGTGGTCAAGGTCCTCGAAGCCCTCAACTACGCCCACAAGGCCAAAGACAGCCAGGGACGTAGCCTGGAGATCGTGCACCGCGACATCTCGCCCCCCAACATCATGGCTTCGTACACCGGCGACGTCAAGCTCACCGATTTCGGGGTTTCCAAGGCCTCGATCAAGATGCATCAGACCATCTCCGGGGCCCTGAAGGGCAAGCTCCTCTACATGTCGCCAGAACAGGCGCAAGGGGAGGGCAACGTCGATTTCCGCTCCGACCTCTACTCGGTGGGGGTGATCCTGTTCGAGTTGATCACCGGCCGCAAACTGTTCCTCGATTCCTCGGAGATGGCGGTGCTCAAGAAGGTGCAGAACGGCGAGATCATCGCGCCGCACACCATCAAGCCCGATATCGACCCCGAGCTGGAACGCATCATACTCCGGGCCCTGAAAGCCGACCGCACCGAACGCTACCAGGATGCCGCCGACATGGAACGCGACCTGAGCGCCTACCTGCTGCGCAAGTACGAATACGTCCCCGGCGCGGTCAACCTCTCCCACTACCTGTTTCACCTGTTCCGCGAAGAGATCGTCGCCCAGGGGATCAAGGTGGATCTCAAGCCCCTCACCCCCCGGGAACGCCAGGCCCCCGAAAAAGAGATCGTGGTACCCGCTCCCGAGTCGATCGGCGAGCAGCCCATGGAGATCCGCTTCGACGCCCCCGCCGAGAAACCCGTCGCCCCCCCCCCGCCGCCGCGCACCCCCCCTCCGCCCCGGAAAACGCCCCCCGTCGCCCCTGTCGCAAGCAAAACCGGGGCCTCGGTGGAATCGATGCTCGCCGGTCTCGACGAAGAGAAAAAGCGCAGCCCCATGTTCTGGGCGGCGATCGCCGGCGGCGCGCTGGTCGTGCTGGTAGCCGCCTGGTTCATGTTTCTCAAGCCCTCCTCGGGCCCGGTAGCGGAGAACCCCGCCGTGAAAACTGAACCGCAGCCCGGCAATCGACCCGAACAGCC
>CAZTNO010000033.1:0-15824 GCA_964614865.1 uncultured Clostridia bacterium | reverse complement strand
TCGGGGCGAGTGGATTCGAACCACCGACCACACGCACCCCAAGCGTGTACGCTAACCAGGCTGCGCTACGCCCCGACTCTGCTACATTTTCGCACGATCGCCCAGCATTGTCAAGATTTCGCTCAGGCCAGCACGGATGCGATCCATCACCTCCCCCCCCGGTTCGGAGGGCGAAACCGGCGGCGGGGGATCCTCGGCGGGAGGGGGGGGGACCGGGGCAACCACCGGGGCCCCCCGGCGTTCGGTGGCGAGCAGTTCGCGCACGCGATTTTTATCCAGCCGCTCCACGATCAGCCACTGCTTGATCTGCAGGATGGTATCCAGATCCTGGCGGGAGTAGTACTTTTCGCCGGCCTGATTGCTGGTGGGGGCGAAGGCGCCGAATTCCACCTCCCAGAAATCGAGCACCCGGCCATCGAGCTTCACGATCTGGGTGACTTCCTTGCGCTTGTAGGCGAGTTTCTCGGGAATACCTGTCGGGGAAGCCATGTCAGAGATTGATGGCCAGGCTGCCGCTGGCATAAAAACCGTTCTTGAAGCCCCCTTCGAGGCGCGCCTCGATCCGCGGACCGATCAGGAACACCACCCCCACCGGGAGATGGCCGACGGGGACGATGCGCTTCTCGTCGTACCGCTCCTGAATGGTGGTTCCGACCTCATCCTGGTAGGTCCCTTCGGCCCACACCGAGATCTGGCCGATGCCGATGCCAGCCCCGATGTAGGGATGGACCGGCAGCGAGGGGAACAGGTTGAGCAGGATCGTCGCGGTGAGCGAAAGCTGCCTGACCTCGCCCGAGCCGAGCAAACGGCGGTTGTACTGCTCCACCCGCCAATACCCGTCGCCGGTCATGCGGTTGTACTCGAAGCCGAACACCCCGGTGAACGCCGAACGGGAGCCGCGGTCGCCATAGGTGCGCACCTCGAAGGCGTAGGTCTGCCCGTCGATCGCCGGGTGTTCGAACAGGAACAGGTCGAGCAGGGCGTTGGGGATGCCGAAGCGGCCGAAACGCACGCCGACCGCCGAGCGCAACACCGGCTCCTCCTGGGCAGCCAGCGGCCACACCAGCAGGAACAGGCAGAGCACCCCCGGCCAGGAGAGGCGGCGCAAGCGGCCCCGCTCAGTCGAACCGGTAATTGGGCGACTCCTCGGTGATGATGACGTCATGAACGTGGCTCTCCTTCAAACCCGCCGAAGTGATGCGGACAAACTGGGCCCGGTGGTGCAGGTCGTCGATGGTCCGGCAACCCGAAAGCCCCATCCCGGCACGAACGCCGCCGATCAGGAGGGGGATCAGGTCCATCACCGACCCCCGATAGGGGACCCGCCCCTCGATCCCCTCGGGGACGAGTTTGTTTTCCGCCGTCTCGTCTTCCTGAAAATACCGGTCCTTGCTGCCCGCCTTCATCGCACCGATCGAGCCCATGCCGCGGTACTTCTTGTAGGAACGCCCCTGATAGATGATCATTTCCCCGGGGCTCTCGTCGGTGCCGGCCAGCAGCGAACCGATCATCACCGAATGGGCCCCCGAGGCCAACGCTTTGGTGATGTCGCCCGAGTACTTGATGCCGCCATCGGCAATCAGCGGGATTTCGCCAGCCAGGGCTTCGGCCACCTCCATGATGGCGGTCACCTGGGGCATGCCGGCGCCGGTGACCACCCGGGTGGTGCAGATCGACCCGGGGCCGATCCCCACCTTGACGGCATCGACCCCCAGTTTCAGCAGATCGCGGGCGGCCTGAGCGGTGGCGATATTGCCGGCGACCAGCTGGATGCCCGGATAGGTCGTGCGGATGCGCTCGACCGTTTGCATCACCCGCTGCGAGTGACCGTGGGAGGTGTCGATCACCACCACGTCGGCTTTGGCTTCGACCAAGGCTGCCATCCGTTCCATCGTGTCCGCGGCGGTGCCCACCGCAGCGCCGACCAGCAGGCGCCCCAGCGAATCCTTGGAGGCGCCAGGAAAACGCTCGGTCTTGACGATGTCCTTGAAGGTGATCAGCCCCTTGAGGACCTGCTGGTCGTCGATCACCGGGAGCTTCTCGATGCGATGGCGATGGAGCAGGTGCTTGGCCTCCTCCATGGTGATGCTCTCGCGGGCGGTGACCAGGTGGTCGGCCTTCATCACGGTGCGGATCTCGGCCTCGTGATCGGCGGCGAAACGCAAGTCGCGACTGGTCAGAATACCGACCAGCCGGTTCTGTTCATCGACAATGGGCAGCCCCGAGATCCCCTTCTCGCGCACCAGGTTCAGGGCGTCGGCGATGGTGTTGCCGGGGCGCAAGGTGATCGGGTTGACCACCATGCCCGATTCGGAACGCTTCACCCGCCGCACTTCGGTTGCCTGCTCCTCGATGGTCAGGTTCTTGTGGATGATCGAGATCCCGCCGAGTTGCGCCATGGCGATGGCCATGCGCGACTCCGACACGGTATCCATGGCCGCCGACACCAACGGAGTGCGCAGCGAGATGTTGCGGGTGAACCGGCAGCCCAGGTTCACCTCGCGGGGGGCCACTTCGGAGTAGGCCGGGACGAGCAATACGTCGTCGAAAGTCAGTCCGTAGTCCGGCAGCACTTTTTCAATCATTTTCAACTCCTCTTGCGGCCTTTCTTGCCGGGCAGCCGGGATTGCGGGCCCGCCTGGTGGACCTTGCGCCGCTCGCGAAACGCCTCCCCCTCCTCCTCGCTCACCGGACGGACCAGGTACAGGAAGCGGAGGGGCTCGCAGTCGATGCGCCCCTGCAACTCGTCGAACATGGTGTAACTCTCTTTCTTGTACTCGATCAGCGGGTCCTTCTGGGCATACCCGCGCAGGCCGATCCCCTCCTTGAGGTGGTCGATGGCCAGCAAATGGTCTTTCCACTGGGAATCGATGATCTGCAGCATGATCATGCGCTCGATCTCGCGCCTTTGCACCGGACCCCCCAGGCGCTCTGTCTCCGAGTACACCGCGTGGAGGTGCCCGAGCAACCGCTCCCGCAGGGCGGGGGCGGGCTCTTCGCCTAAATCGCCCGGCACCACCTTGGAAACGTCCACGCCGAACTGCGACAGGATCTCTTTCTGGAAGGCCTCCAGATCCCACTCCTCGGCGTCCTTGTTTTCGGGGAGAAGTTCGTTGAAGATGTCGAGAAAGACCTCTTCGGTCAACTCCCGGACGTGTTCACCGAAATCCTTGCCGACCAGGATGTCGCGGCGGACCCCGTAGATCTGCTGGCGTTGCCGGTTCATCACGTCGTCGTACTCGAGCAGGTGTTTGCGCAAAGAGAAGTTCTGCGATTCGATCTGCTTCTGGGCGTTTTCGATGGCCCGCGAAATCAGCCGGTTCTCGATCGGCACCCCGTTGTTCATCCCCGAACGCACCAGCATGCCGCGGATGCGGTCCGATCCCAGGATCTTCATCAGGTCGTCTTCCAGCGAAATGTAGAAGCGCGACGATCCGGGATCGCCCTGGCGGCCCGACCGGCCCCGCAACTGGTTGTCGATACGCCGCGCCTCGTGGCGCTCGGTACCGAGGATGTGCAACCCGCCGGCGGCGATCACCTCGTCATGCTCTTTGGCCGTTTTTTCCAGGATCTCCTGCCGGATCTTCTCCAGCAGGGCGGGGGCCGCCGTCTCCACCGAAACGTGCATCTTCTTGAGTTCCTCGCGGAACAGGAACTCGGGGTTGCCCCCCAGCAGGATGTCGGTGCCGCGGCCGGCCATGTTGGTGGCGATGGTCACCGCCCCCTTGCGCCCCGCCTGGGCCACGATCTCGGCTTCCTGGGCGTGGTACTTGGCGTTGAGCACCACGTGGGGGATCCGCTCCTTTTTCAGCCGGCGGCTGAGCAGTTCCGAATTCTCGATCGAAATGGTGCCGACCAGCACCGGCTGCCCGCGCTGGTTGAGCCCGCGGATCTCCTCGGTCACCGCCGCCCACTTCTCTTCCTTGGAACCGTAGATGACATCCTGGTGCTCCAGCCGGCACATGGGGCGGTTGGTGGGGATCTCGACCACGTCGAGGTTGTAGATCGAGGCAAACTCGGCCGCTTCGGTGATGGCGGTCCCGGTCATGCCGGCGAGTTTCTTGTACATGCGGAAGTAATTCTGGAAGGTGATGGTGGCCAGGGTCTGGTATTCCTGCTCGATCTTGACGTTCTCTTTGGCCTCCAGCGCCTGGTGCAATCCATCGGAATAGCGTCTGCCATGCATGATCCGGCCGGTGAACTCGTCGACGATCTTGACCTGCTCGTCCTCGACCAGGTAGTCGACGTCGCGGTGGAAGATCAAATGGGCCTTCATCGACTGGTAGATCTGGTGGATCAGGTCCATGTTGGGCAGATCGTACAGGTTTTCGATCTTGAAGAACGCCTCGGCGGCGGCAATCCCCTTCTCGGTCATCACCACCGTCTTGGTCTTCTCGTCGTGGTCGTAGCTCTCCGGGTCGCGCACCAACTTGGCCACGAAATCGTTGACCCGGTAGAAGAAGGCGGTCGACTCGTCGGTCGGCCCCGAGATGATCAGCGGGGTGCGAGCCTCGTCGATCAGGATCGAATCGACCTCGTCGACGATGGCATAGCAGTACTCGCGCTGCACCAGGCTGCTGACCTCGAACTTCATGTTGTCGCGCAGGTAGTCGAAGCCGAACTCGTTGTTGGTGCCGTAGGTGATGTCGGCCCGGTAGGCCTCCTGGCGCTGGTGGTCGTCGAGTTCGTGCTGGATGACCCCCACGCTGAGGCCCAGAAACCGGTAGACCTGCCCCATCCACTCCGAGTCGCGGCGGGCCAGGTAGTCGTTGACGGTGACCACGTGGACCCCCTTGCCCTCCAACGCGTTCAGATAGCCGGCCAGGGTGGCGACCAGGGTCTTTCCTTCTCCGGTCTTCATCTCGGCGATCTGGCCGTGGTGCAGCACGATGCCGCCGATCAGCTGCACGTCGAAGTGCCGCATGTTCAGGGTGCGACGGGCGGCCTCGCGGACCACCGCGAAGGCCTCGGGCAGCAGGTCGTCGAGCGTTTCGCCGCCCTTCAGTCGCTGGCGGAAGAGCTCGGTCTGGCCGCGCAACTCGTCGTCGCTCATGGGCTGGAACCGGGGCTCGAGGGCATTGATCGCCGCAACCAGCGGCATCATCCGCTTGAGATCTCGCTCGTTTTGGGTGCCGAAAACTTTACGCAACAAGTACTTGATCATGTTCTTCCATTATAGCAAAAACGGCTCGGGAGCGGCAAATCGCAATCCACGGCAAACGGGCGCCCGGTTCCCGGCTCAATCGCTGGGCGGCGGGGAAAAATGGGGGCGGACCTCCGCCAGTAGCAGGGGATGCAGCGCCGGCCCCGCGGCCAGGATCGACGTTTCCCGGCATCCCGGGTCCCCCCCCGAAAAATCGCTGACTCGCCCCCCGGCTTCCTCGATCAGCAACACGCCGGCCATGAAATCCCAGGGGAAGAGCTGCGCCTCGAAAAAGAAATCGTAGATGCCGGCGGCGGTGTAGGCCAGGTCGAGGGCCGCCGAGCCGCAACGGCGCAGATCCCGCGCCCGTGGCAGCAGTTCGCCGAGAAAGGAAAGGTAGGCGGGAATGGCGGCTGGTTGCTTGAAAGGGAACCCGGTGGCGCCGAGGGCCCCGGTGATCGCCCCTGCCTTCGAACACTCCAGGATGCGGCCGTTGCGGGTCGCTCCCCGGCCACGGACGGCCAGAAAGGTCTCGGCGTAGAGCGGGTTATGCACCACCCCGAGCAGGGTGCGCCCCCCGGCCCGCAGGGCGATCGAGACGGCGCAGGCGGGGATGCCGTGGATGAAGTTGGTGGTGCCGTCGAGGGGGTCGATCACCCAGCAGTACTCGCCCTGCGGCAAACCTCCCCCCCCCTCTTCGGCCAGAAAGGAATGGTGGGGAAACTGCCGGCGCAAGGTCTCCACGATCAGCCGCTCGGCCTCGCGGTCGATGCCGGTGACGAAGTCGTTGCGCCCTTTTTGCTCCACCTGGCAATCGCTGCGGTCGCGAAAGCGGGAACGGATGAAATCGCCGGCCCGTCCTGCGGCAACCAGGGCGATTTCGTCGGCCCCGGCGGGGAGGACGAGGTCGGTGGTCATTCGGTTTGCCATACCGGGGTCAACGCAGCATCACCGCGCTCGCCAGTTCGGTCAGGCGGCTCGGAAAGAGGCCGAAGAAGAGGATGACGGCCACCGACAGCCCCAGGGTGGCATGGATGTAGACCGAGGGCAGGGGGGGGGTGTCGCCCGTCTCTTTTTCCATGAAGATGGCCCGGCCGATGCGGAAGTAGTAGAACAGCGAGATCACCGAATTGAGGGCACCGAGGACGACCAGCCAGTAGAGGCCGCGATTCACCGCCGCGGAGAAGAGCAGGTACTTGCCGATGAAACCCGCGGTGGGCGGGATCCCGGTCAGCGAGAGGAGCAGCACCAGGATCGCTGCCGCCGTCAGCGGCGCCCTCCCCGCCAGGCCCGCCAGATCGCCGACCTGCTCGCCAAAACCGTCTCTTCGCTGCACCAGCAGCGGCAGGGCGAAGGCCGCGGTGTTCATGAACAGGTAGACGAACAGGTAGAACAGGATGGCCATCCCCCCCTGGAAACCGAAGGCGGCAAGGCCGATCAGCATGTACCCGGCATGGGCGATCGAGGAGTAGGCCATCATGCGCTTGAGGTTTTGCTGGCCGAGTGCCGCCAGGTTGCCCCAACACATGGTGACGGCGGCGATCAGCGAGAAGATGACGGTCCAGCGGGGCAGGGTTGCCGGAAACACCACGAACAGGACGCGGATCATCACCGCGAACGCGGCGGTTTTGGGGGCGGTCGACAGGAAGGCGACCAGCGGGGTCGGTGCCCCCTCGTACACGTCGGGGGTCCACATGTGGAAGGGGACGGCCGCCACCTTGAAAAAGAGGCCGCAAAAGAAGACCAGCCCTGCCAGCATGGTCAGGTGGGGATCAGCCTGGGAAAGCTTTGCCGCCACCCGCCCGAAGGCGGTCTCGCCGGTCAGGCCGTAGATCAGGGCGATGCCGAGCAGCAGGATCGCCGAGCTGAGTACCCCGAGGACGAAGTACTTGATGCCGGCTTCGGCCGAGCGCCGCTCGGGCTTGAAGATGCCGGCCAGCAGGTAGGAGACGATGGCGAACAGCTCGAAGGCCACATAGAAAGTGAGCAGGTCGAGGGTGGAGGCGGTGACCATCATGCCGACGATGGCCAGCAGGAGCAGGTAGTAGATCTCGCCCGATTCCGCCGAAAGCCGGTCGAAAAAGCGGAAGGCGAGGACGATGGTCATCGCCCCGGCCAGCAGGAAGATCACCTTCAGGAAAAAGCTGAAAGGGTCGAAGGTCAGCGAGGCAAAAAACGGGGCTTTGCCGGCGAGGGGGCGAGCGATCAGCAGCACCAGGGAAGCCAGGATCCCCCCCAGCGAAGTCAGACCGGCCCGCCGGGCACCGTTGCGGCGGGAGAACAGGTGCACCCCCATGGCCCCCAGGGCGGCGACTACCAGGGCCAACTCGGGCCAGAGGGGGCGTAGCTGCGAAGCGGTGACGGTAAATTCCATCACTCCCCCTCGCTGACTGGGTGGGGAACGGCAGTTCCCGACGCGGGGATCGCCAGCGCCGGGGCCTGGTAGTAGTCGGGGCGCACGATGCGCACGATCTTTTCCACCGGCTTGTCGAGGAGGTTCAGGAAGGGGGCGGGGAAGAGGCCGATCCAGAAGGCCATCAGGATCAGCGGCAGGAAGGTGGCAAGCTCCCGCAGCGACAAGTCGGTCAAACTCTGGTTGGCCGGGTTCTCCAGCTTGCCGAACATCACGCGCTGGTACAGCCAGAGCATGTAGCCGGCGCCCAGCACGATGCCCGAGGCGGCGATGGCGGCCCACTTCCAGTTCACGGCAAAAGTGCCCATCAGGATCATGAACTCGCCGATGAAGCCGTTGAGGCCGGGCAAGCCGATCGACGACATGGTCATGATCAGGAATACCGCGGCGTAGACCGGCATGCGGGCCGAGAGGCCTCCGTACTCGGAGATCAGGCGGGTATGGCGCCGCTCGTAGACGATGCCGACGACCAGGAACAGGCCCCCGGTCGAGATGCCGTGGTTGAGCATCTGGATCACCGCTCCCTTGAGGGCCAGCGGGGTCATGGCGAAGATGCCGAGCATCACGAAACCCATGTGGGAAACCGAAGAGTAGGCGATCAGCTTCTTCATGTCCTTTTGCATCAGCGACACCAGGGCGCCGTAGACGATCGAAATCAGGGCCAGGGCGACGATCCAGGGGACGAAGCGGCGACTGGCCTCGGGAAAGAGCGGCAGCGAGAAGCGGATGAAGCCGTAGGTGCCCATCTTCAGCAAAACGCCCGCCAGGATCACCGAGCCGGCGGTGGGCGCCTCGACGTGGGCGTCGGGGAGCCAGGTGTGGAAGGGGAACATCGGCACCTTGATGGCAAAGCCCAGGAAGAAGGCCAGGAACACCCACGACTGCAGGGCCATCGGCAGGATCGACCCCTGGGCCATGATGGCCAGCACATCGAAGGTGCCGTACCGGGAGTAGAGCACCAGGATGCCGACCAGCATCACCACCGAGCCGAACAGGGTGTAGAGGAAGAACTTGATGGCCGCGTAGAGCTTGCGCTCGCCGCCCCAGACGCCGATCAGGAAGTACATCGGCACCAGCATCACTTCCCAGAACACGTAGAACAGGATCAGGTCGAGCGAGACGAACACCCCGATCATGCCCACCTCGAGTAGCAGCAGGAAGAGGTAGTACTCTTTGATGCGGTCCTGGATGGCCTCCCAGGAGCTCAAGGTGGCCAGAAAGGTGAGAAACGAGGTGAGCAGGATCAGCAGCAGCGAGATGCCGTCGATGCCGAGCAGGTACTGCACGTTCACCCGGGGGATCCAGGGGAGGCGTTCCAGAAACTGCATGTCGCTCGCCTCCCGGTCGAAGCGCACCAGCAGGAGCAGGGTGAACAAGAACTCGAGGAAGGTGACGATGCTGGCGGTGAGTTTGATCGCCCGGCGCTGCGACTGGGGCAGGGCCAGCAGCACCAACATGCCCAGCGCCGGGAAGAACGTGATGAAGGTCAGGATGGGAATGCCAAGTAGGGTCATGAGCGGCTACTCCTTGAACGTCCACACGAGCGAAACGAGCACCACCAGGCCGACCACCACCCCCAGCGCGTAGGTGGGGACGGCACCCGATTGCCAGCGGCGCAAACCTCGACCAACCCACTGGTTCAGCCAGCCCACCCGGTTGACCGCACCATCGACCGCGTGGGTGTCGAAAGCGATCGAGACGGTCGAAATGCGGCGCCCGACATTCGCCGCCCCGTTGACCACCCCGTCCACCACCTGCTGGTCGAACCGGCCAAGCAAAGAGCCCAGACGCTTGCTGCCACCGACCAGCCACCGGGAGTAGAGGTCGTCGACAAAGTAGTTGTGGACGAGCAGGCGGGTAACCAGGGGAAACCGCTCGGCCAGCCTGCGGGCGGGCATTCCCTCCCCGCGCAGGTAGATCCGCCAGGCCAGGAAGATGCCCGCCAGGGCCACCCCCACCGACAGGGCCATCAAGACCAACTCCAGCGAGTGGGAGATCGCCGGCTCGTGGTGGCCGGTGACCGGCGCCAAAAACCTGCCGAACCAGTTCCCCCCGCCGAGCACCTTGGGCAAGCCGATCCAGCCGCCGACGACCGACAACCCGGCCAGCACCAGCAGCGGCCCCAGGATCACCGGCGGCGATTCGTGCAGGTGGTGGCGGGCTTCGGGGGTGAGGCGTTCCTTACCAAAAAAAGTCATAAAGATCAGACGGAACATGTAGAAAGCGGTAAGGCCCGCCCCCGCGAGCGCCAGCGCCCAGACAGCGTAGTGGCCCGAGGCAAAGGCCGCGGTCAGAATCTCGTCTTTGGAGAAGAACCCGGCCAGTCCCGGCACACCGGCGATGGCCAGGGCCCCCACCAGGAACACCCGGTAGGTCCAGGGGATCTGCTTGCGCAGCCCCCCCATGCGGGTCATGTCCTGCTCTCCGGAGAGGGCGTGGATCACCGAGCCGGCGGCGAGGAACAGCAGCCCCTTGAAGAAGGCGTGGGTCATCAGGTGGAACACGCCGGCGGCATAGGCCCCGACCCCCAGCCCCACGAACATGTAGCCGATCTGCGAGATCGTCGAGTAGGCCAGCACCCGCTTGATGTCGGTCTGCACGAGGCCCATCGAGGCGGCATAGACCGAGGTCAGGGCGCCCACCACCGCCACCACCGTCAGGGCGGTCCCCGAAAAGGTGAAGAGGACGTTCATGCGGGCCACCAGGTAAACCCCGGCGGTGACCATGGTGGCGGCGTGGATCAACGCCGACACCGGCGTCGGCCCCTCCATGGCGTCGGGCAGCCAGGTGTAGAGGGGGATCTGTGCCGACTTGCCGGTGGCCCCCAAAAACAACAACAGGGCGGCCGCGGTGGCTATGCCGTGCGGCAGCAGCCCCGCCCCCACCGCCCGCTCGATGGCGGCAAAGTCGACGGTCCCCAGGGTGGCGATCAGCAGGCCGGTGCCGAGCAAAAAGCCGAAATCGCCCACCCGGTTGGTGACGAAGGCCTTTTTCCCGGCGCTAGCCGCCGAATCCTTGCCATACCAGAAGCCGATCAGCAGGTACGAGCAGAGCCCCACCCCCTCCCAGCCGATGAACATCACCGCCAGGTTGCCGCCGAGCACCAGCACCAGCATGGCGAAGGTGAACAGGTTGAGGTAGGTGAAAAAACGGGCATGGGAGGGGTCGTGCCCCATGTAGCCGATCGAGTAGATGTGGATCAGTAGCCCCACCCCGGTGACCACCAGGGTCATCACCGCGGTCAGGGGATCGAAGAGGAAGGCGAAATCGATGGCAAAGCGGGCGCCATGGACGCGGTCGCCCAGCACCACCCAGTTGCCCGGGATCCAGGTGAACAGGCTCGCGGTCAGCGCCGCCCCCCCCGCCGCCCGCACGGCCAGGAAGCTGATCATGGAGAAAACGAAACTCGCCCCAACAGCTGCCACGGCGATAAAACTCACCACGCGCCGGGAGAAGAAGCGGATGCCCAGGATGCCGTTCAACAACGCGCCGAGCAGGGGAAACAGGGGAATCAGGGGAAAGACGGTGTTCATGTGCTAGCCCTTCAGGTCGGTGATCTCGTCGAGGCTGTACGATTCCCGGTGCCGGAAGTAGGAGAGCATCAGGGCAAAGCCCACCGCCGCCTCGGCCACCGCGATCATGACCACGAACAGGGCGATCACCTGGCCGGTGGTGTTGCCCCAGCGCAGGGAAAAACCGACCAGTACGATGTTGACCCCGTTCAAGAGCAATTCCAGGGCCATCAGCACCACGATCAGGTTCTTGCGGGCCAAAACCCCGATCAGGCCGAGAACGAACAGGGTGAATCCCAGCGCCAGCACGGCGTTAACGGGGATCATGAGGCACCTTTTTTTCTGGCGATCCGGATGGCCCCCACCAGCGAGGCCAGCAGCAACAGCGACGACACTTCGAAGGGGATCAGGTAGGTGGACAGGAGATTTTGCGCCAGGATGGGCAGGGCGAGCCCCTCTCCCGGCGGCGGGGGGGGAGCGAGGGGATGGGCCAGGAACAGGGCCCGGAGCTCGACTAGAAGTAGCAGCGGCACCGACCACAGGAACAGGCGCGGGAACCACTTGCGGGTTTCGCTTTTCAGCTGGGAAAGGTTGACGATGATGATGACGAACAGGTAGAGGACGACCACGCCGCCGGCGTAGACCACGATCTGGATGGCCCCGACAAAGTCGGCTTGCAAGGTGAAGAACACCCCCGCCACCGCCAGCACGGTGAACGCCAGGTAGAGCACGCTGTGCATCGGGTTTCGCTGCAGGATCATCATCAGGGCCGAGCCCACGGCCAGGGCGCCGAAAAAAGCGAAGATGGCAAACGGCAGGTACGGCAGCAGATTCGTCACTGGGGCTCCTCGCCGAGCAGGCAGGCTTGTACGTCGAACTGCGGGTCCATCTGTTCCATGGTGAAACGCAACCGGGAGGGATCGCTTGTGGCCAGCCGGAACTCGGCGCCGAAGCGGATGGCGTCGGTCGGGCAGGCCTCCACGCACAGTCCGCAGAAAGTGCAGCGGGCCAGGTTCCAGTCGAACCGCACCGGGGCCATCTTGCCCGACTCGGCACGCACCCCCTCGATCGCAAAGCAGTTCTCGGGGCAGGCGCGCTGGCACATCTTGCAGGCCACGCACAGCGGCTCACCCTGCTCGTTGCGGTGAAGCCGCAGCAACCCCCGAAATCGGGCCCGCGGGGGCTTGACCTGCTCGGGGTAGCGGATGGTGACCTTGGGTCGCAGGGTGTACTTGAGGGTCACAAGCAGCCCCCGCAACAGGTCGAGCAGCAATACTTTCTCCAGCAAGCTGCCCAGCAGCGATCCCCGTTGGTTTGTTGTTTCGCTCATGTTCAGCGCCCGATCCGCAGCAGGGCGACCGCCAGCAGGTTGAGGAAGGCCAGCGGCACCAGCCACTTCCAGGCGAGTTTGATCAATTCGTCGAAGCGATAGCGGGGGAAGGTGCCGCGGATCCAGACATAGAGGTAGAGGAAGACCATGATCTTGGCAAAATACCAGCAAAAACCCGGCACCGCCCACAGGAAGCTCATTGCGGCCACGTTCGGGAAGGGGGGCAGCCAGCCACCGAAAAACAGGGTCACGGCCAGCGATGCGATCAACACCATGTGGGCGTACTCGGCCATGAAGAAGTAGGCGAACTTCATCCCCGAATACTCGGTGTGGAACCCGGCCACCAGTTCCGACTCGGCCTCGGGCAAGTCGAACGGGGCGCGGTTGGTCTCGGCCACCGCCGAGATCCAGAACACCAGAAACGAGACGGGGAGGACGAACACGTACCACACCCCCCCTTGCTGCTGCTGGCGCACGATATCGACCAGGTTCATCGACTTCGAAAAGAAGACCACGGTCAGGATGGTCAGGCTGATGGGGATTTCGTAGGAGAGGATCTGCACCACCGAGCGCAACCCGCCCAGCAGGGGGTACTTGGAATTCGAGGCCCATCCGCCAAAGATCAGGGCAAAGATCGACAGCGACGAGATGCTCATCACCAGAAGCAACCCGGCGGGGCTCTCCGACACCCAGAAGTTGAGGTCGTAGGTGCCGATTTTCATGGTCCCGCCCATCGGGATAAAGCAGAACGATAGCAGCGACGAAAACAGCACGATCACCGGCGAGATGTTGAACAGGAACTTGTCGGCCCCCTGCTGCATGATGTTTTCCTTGAAAAACAGTTTCACGGTGTCGGCCACCGGCTGCAGCACGCCGAACCAGCCCACCCGGTTGGGCCCCAGGCGCCCCTGGATGAAGCCGATCAAGCGACGTTCAAACCAGACCATCAGCACCACCATCAGCAACGGGAAGATGGCCACGCACACGATTTTGACCAGCGGGATCAGCAGTTCGAAGACGAGTTTGCCAGCCATTACCGGGTGCCCTCGAATGCCGTGTTCATTTGTCGATCTCGCCCAGCACGATATCCAGCGAGCCCAGGATCGCCACCACGTCGGCAATCAGGTTGCCGCAACACATCGGTTCGAAACTCTGCATGTTCAAAAACGAGGGCGCCTTGATCTTCACCCGCGCCGGCTTGTCGGAGCCGTCGGCCCGCACGTAGAAACCGAGCTCTCCCTTGGCCGCCTCGATCGAGTGGAACACCTCGCCCGGCGGCACCTTCAACAGCTTGGGCACCTTGGCCTGGATCTCGCCCGGGGGGAGGCCGTCGAGGGCCTGCCCGATGATGCGCAGGCTCTGGCGAAGCTCGGTCAGGCGCACCAGGTACCGTTGATAGACGTCGCTGCGGGTGCCCAGGGCGATGTCGAACTCGAAATCGTCGTACGAGGAGTAGGGCAGGCACTTGCGCAAATCCCAGGGGATGCCCGCCGCCCGCAGCGCCGGCCCGGTGAGCCCCCGCGCCAGGGCTTCCGCTGCCGGAATCGTGCCGACATCCACGGTGCGGTGGCGCCAGATGCGGTTGCCGGTGAGCAGGGTCTCGATGTCGTCCAGGCGCTTGGGGACGGTCTGGAGCAACTTGCGAACCATCTGCTCGAGGGTGGGGGTGATGTCGGCAGGAACGCCGCCGATGCGCATGGCGTGCACCGTCAGTCGGGCCCCCACCCACTCCTCCAGGATCTCCAGCACCTCCTCGCGCTCCATGAACCCGTAGAGGAGGACCGAAGCCGCGCCAATGTCGTTGGCGTTGAAGCCCAGCCAGGCCAGGTGGGAGGCGATCCTTTGCAGCTCGGCCAGGATCACCCGCAGGTACTGGGCTTTTTTGGGCACCTCGAGGGCCAGCAGTTTTTCGACCGTCAACACCCAGGCGAAGTTGTTGAGCCCCGCCCCCAGGTAATCGAGGCGGTCGGTGAGGGGGGTGATCTGGGCATAGGTGCGGCTTTCGAACAGCTTTTCCATCCCCCGGTGCAGGTAGCCGATCACCGGCTCGACCCGCACCACCACTTCGTTGTCGGCGGCCAGTTTCAGGCGCAGCACCCCGTGGGTGGAGGGGTGCTGGGGCCCCATGTTGACTTCGATCTCTTTAAAGGCCAACCTGGTCTCCGCCGAGCGGGTAGTCTTTGCGCAAAGGGTGCCCCGACCAGGAGTCGGGCAGCAGGATCCGCTTCAAATCGGGATGGCCGTCGAACGAGATGCCGAACAGATCGAAAATTTCCCGCTCCGGCCAGTTGGCCGACGGGTAGAGGGCGACCGCCGACGGGACGCTCCCGCCATCGGCGACCTCCACCCCCACCCGCAGCCGGACCCCTGCAGGGAGAGAGGTGAGCTGGTAGAGCACCTCGAAACGCGGCCCATCGGTTGCCGGGTAGCGGTCGAGAGCGATCACGTCGCTGAGGGCGTTGAAATCCAGGTCGTCGCGCAAACAGGCGAGGACCTCGAGAATCCGGTATCGCAAGGCGCTGACCACCAGTTCGCCCCGGGCAAAACTCCAGTTCGAGAGAATCGAGGAAAACCGCCCCTGCAAGCGGTCGTAAACGGCCAACAGGGGGGGGTGGTCAGCGAGTTGTGCGCGCATCTTGGCGGTAGATCTCCCGGGTGGGATGGGTGAGGGCGATTTGCTTTTGCAAGGTGATCAAGCCGTGCAAAAGCCCCTGCGGGGTCGGCGGGCAGCCCGAGATGTAGACGTCGACCGGGAGGATGCGATCGACCCCCTGCACCACCGCATAGGTCGGGAAGGGGCCGCCCGAAACGGCGCAGTTGCCCATGGCCACCACCCACTTCGGGTCGGGCATCTGTTCCCACAGGCGGCGCACCACCGGGGCCATCTTGGCGGTGACGGTGCCGGCGACGATGAAGAGGTCGGCCTGGCGGGGACTGGCTCGAAACACCTCCATGCCGAAGCGGGCCATGTCGTAGTGGGAGGCGCCGGTGGCGATCATCTCCATGGCGCAACAGGCCAGCCCCGAGCCGAAAGGCCAGAGCGAATTCTTCTGCCCCCAGACGATCAGCTTGTCGAGCTGGGCCATGAAGAAAGGGACTTTTTCGACCGCTTCAGTCAATTTCTCTCCTGAATTCCAGGGCGCCCACCCGCCAGGCGTAGATATAGCCGGCCAGCACGATCAACAGGAACAGCGCCATTTCGACGAAACCGAACAGCCCAAGCTTGCCGTAAATCACGGCCCAGGGAAAGAGGAAGATGGTTTCCACCTCGAAAATGATGAAGACCAGGGTGAGCAGGTAGAAGCGGATCGAATAGGAATCCCGGGCATCGGGTGTCAGCGGGTCGACGCCGCATTCGTAGGGGAGGTTCTTGTCGCCGTAATCGGCTCGCCGGTAGCGGATCAGGGCGGTGAACAACAACAGGGC
>CAZTNO010000032.1:0-16056 GCA_964614865.1 uncultured Clostridia bacterium | reverse complement strand
GGTTGACGACGGCCGTGCTGCTGGTGTTGCTGGTTCAGGTCGCCTACGGCACGCTGATGCAGGCCTCGGCGGGGCTCTACCAGGCCATGGAGCGGGTTTTTGGCTCCTGGATCTTCTGGGCTGGCGGGGTGTTCCCCCTGCCTGGCGTGATGCTGACCGGGGCGGTGCTTGCGGTGAACCTGCTGGCCGCTCTGTGCTTTCGCCTGCGCTGGCACCCCCGACAGGCGGGGGTGATCGTGCTGCACCTGGGGCTGCTGCTGTTCATCGCCAGCGGGTTCGGGGTGAGCGTGCTGGCCGAGGAGGCCTTCCTGACCCTGGGCGAAGGGGAGTCGGCGGCGGTTGCCACCAGTTCGCGGGATTGGGAGCTGGCCGTGATCCGTTTCGAGCAGGGCAAGCGCACGGTCACCGCTTTCGATTTCAAGGGGCTGCGACCGGGCCAGTGGGTGGTGGCCGAAACGAACCTCCGTTTCATGGTGGAACACGCGGTGCCCCACTGTGCCCCCGGGGGGGGCGGCGAACTGCGGGAGTTGCCCGCTCCGGCAGGAGAGGGGGAGAGCGTCCCCGGGGTCCGCTTGCGGGTTGCCAGCGAAAGCGGGGATCGCCTCCTCACCCTGACCGGGCACGAAAGCGATCCCCTGCGGGTTCCGCTGGGGGGCGGCGTGACCGAATGGCTGGTCCGGCAACGACGGGTGGTATTGCCGGCAAGGCTCACCCTGCTCGAGTTCCGCAAGGTTTTCTATCCCGGCAGCGCCATTCCCAAGAGTTTCTCCAGCCGGGTGCGCATCGAGGATCACGAATCGCCCCGGGAGGCGGTGATCTCGATGAACCACCCCCTGCGCATTCGCCAGTACACCTTCTATCAGGCTTCCTACGCCGAAGAGGGGGGGCGTCAGAGTTCCACCCTGTCGGTGGTGCGCAACTCCGGCCGGTTGCTCCCCTACTGGGCCAGCGCTCTCTGCGTTTTCGGTTTCCTGTACCACTTCGCGGTCGCCCTGGGCGGGGCCGTTCGTCGGCGGAGAAACTGACATGGGCTGCCGTCGCCGATCCGCTTCTGGTTTGCCCGTTTGGCTCGTGGTTTGCTGGATCGCCTGGTGCGTCTTGCCGCTGGCGGCGGCGGACTCGGGGATGGGCGCCCTGGTGGTGCTGGACAACGGCCGGGAGAAGCCCCTCGAGACTTTTGCCGGGGGTATTCTGCACCAGTTCGCGGGCCGTTCCCGGGTGGCCGGCGAGGGTGCGGTGGGCTTTCTCACCCGCCTGCTGTTCGCCCCGACCTCGACTCTGGACGACCCGCTGTTCCTGATCCAGAATCCCGACACCCTGGCCGCCCTGGGGCTGACCGGCGAGAAGCGGGTCCGGTTGAGTTACGCCCAGCTCACGGGGCACCTCGAAACGCTGGAAAAACTCGCCCTGGCCGCCTGGAACGAGGAAGAGCAGAAGCGCTCCCCGGTAGCTGCCGAGATCCTCCAGCTCTACGAATCGGTCTCCCGATACAGCCAGCTGGCATCCACCCTGCGCCCCTTCTTTCCCCATCCCGATTTCATGGTGGCTTCGTCCGAGCTTCGGGAACGGTTGGGGCTACCTGGCGAAGCGCTCCGGTTCAGTTTGTTTGACATTTTTTCCAAGCGGGAGTTGCTCCAGGGGATGGTTGCCTCGCTGGCGGGACGCAGCGAAAGCGAGTGGCTGGAGTGGGAACGGGAGGCGTCCCGGCTGTGGAGACGCCTCGCGGAATGGGTTCGCGAGCCGGTCAGCGGAGGGCTGGCCCTCCTCCCGGGGGTCAACGCCGCCGGGGATCGCACCTGGGTATCCCCCCGCGAAGCGTTGCTCGCAGGACAATCGGGTCATCCCGCCACCGGGGGGGCGCTCGACTTGCTGGCCGCGATGTGCCGGGCCTACCATCCGGCCGCTCCGACCTCCTTTCGGGCCGAAGTCAATCGTTTCCGGCAGGAGGTGGGGCGCCTGGTTTCCGACCCGGGGCTGGAACGGCGCATTGGGCGGGAGCTCTTCTACAACCGGCTCCGGCCGTTCACCTGGGCCCTCCTGGCCTGCGGGCTGGCCCTGCTGTCGGTACTCCTCTTTCTGCTCGCGGGCTGGCCTTCGACCTACCGGGTCGCTTTTTTGGCACTGGTCGCCGCCACCCTGCTGCAAACCGCCGGTTTTGCTTTACGCATGGGGATCACCGGGCGTCCGCCGGTGACCAATCTCTACGAAACCTTTTTGTTTGTCGCTTTCATGGGGGTTCTCCTCGGTCTGGTGCTGGAGTGGACCGCCCGCCCGCCGCTGGGCGTGCTGGTGGGGGGGGTGGCCGGTCTGGCGTTCCTGGTGGTTGCCCGCGCCTTTTCCGGTGGGGGCGACACCATGGGGATGCTGGTCGCCGTGCTCGATTCCAACCTGTGGCTGACCACCCATGTGGTAACCATCAGCATCGGCTATAGCGGGGTGGTGGTCGCCGGCATCATCGGCCACGTCGTCCTGCTCGGGGAGCTTGCCGGAAAGCGGCCGGGGGAAGATCTGCTGTCGTCGGACCGTACCCTGCGCACCGTGCTGGCCTTCGGCCTCTTCTTCACCGTGATCGGCACGCTGAGGGGGGGGATTTGGGCCGACCAGTCGTGGGGGCGATTCTGGGGGTGGGATCCCAAAGAGAATGGCGCGTTGGTGATCATCCTGTGGGTGGCGGTGCTGCTGCACGCCCGCATCAGCGGCTGGATCGGTCCCCTCGGCTTGGCGGCGGGGAGCCTGGGCGGCATCGTCTGCGTCGCCCTGGCCTGGCTCGGGGTCAACCTGCTGGGGGTGGGGCGCCACGCCTACGGCTTCACCTCGGGGGTTTCCCAAGGGTTGCTGATTTTGATCCTGATCGAATTGCTCTTGATGGGTGTTCTGCCCTGGCTTGCCCGCCGCCGGGGGGTTGGCAGGTAGATCCCCAGCCTTTTTTTTGGCAATCGAAACCCTTCTCAGTTTTCCAGGATTTGCCGGCAGGAGGAAGCGAGCCGCTCGGCGTTCACCTGCTCGCCGATTTGCGGCAGCAAGTCGGTCCACCCCTTGCCCGACAGGGCGGTCAGGATGTTGCGCGCCTCGAGCCGGGCCCGGGCGGTGTCTCCTGCCAGCAGTAGCAACCTCATGACCTTTTCCCGGGCCAGCAGGCAGGTGGGGCAGAGAAACAGCACCTTGCGGTACTGCTCGAGCGCCTGTTGCGGCCGTTGGCGGGACTCGTGGTGGCGGCCGAGCAGGTAGTAGAGCTCGGTGAAGAGGGGGTTTGCCGCCGCCAGTTTGGCGGCGGCGGCATTCAGCTCGTCCTCCCGGTTCTGATTGGCCAGCAGGGTGAGGCGCAGCAGGGTGGCCGGGCGGTGGTTGCGGTCGATGGCCAGAATCTCGCCGATCATCCGCTCGGCCCGCGGGTACTCGCCCAGTTCGGCCATCAGTTCGGCTTCTTCGAGCAGGATGGCGACCTTGTCCTGACCCGCAAGGGGAGGGGGCGGGGGGGCCACCGGAACTGGCCGTGGAGCGGGGGGCTGAATTGGAGCGGGGGAGGGGGCCGGGCAGCGGGGCGGGGGACCCTGCGGGGCGGCCGCCCCCTTCTTCCGGTACATGAAGGCGGTGGGGGCCATCACCAGTTCGAATTCGTCGGAGAGGTCCCAGAGGGTTTCCGACGGGCCCAGAAACAGGTGGCCATCCTCCCGGAGCAGGCGGTGAAAGCCGGCGATGATGCGTTGGGTGGTCTCCCGGCTGAAGTAGATCAGCACGTTGCGAAAGAAGATGACGTCGATGGCGGAGCGCCACTCTTCGGGCAAGGGCTCGGTCAGGTTCAGGTAGCGGAATTGGCTATGGTCGCGCACCCGGGCGTTCACCCGGTAGCGGTCCCGACAGGGCTCGAAATAGCGGGCAAGCAAATGCCCGGGCACCTTGGCCAGGGTGCGCCCGCGATAGATCCCCTTTTCCGCGATGTACAGCATGTCCTCGTTGATGTCGGTGCCGATCACGGTGAAATCGAGCGGCTGCCGGCAGGGCATCTCCAGCAGGGTGATGATCAGGCTGTACACCTCCTCGCCCGAGGAACAGCCCGCCGACAGGATGCGCAGCGGACGGTCGGGGCGCCCAGCGAGGAGGGCCGGCACCACGTCCTCCCGCAGCATGGTGAAGTGCTCGTCGACGCGCATGAAGTAGGTCTCGTTGATGGTGATCAGGTTGACCAGTTTCTTGAATTCCTCCTGGCCGGGGTCGCGGCTGAGCAGCATCTCCAGGTATTCGTGGAACGAGGAGAGGCGCAAGGCCTCCATGCGGATGAGCAGGTCGAGTTTCAACTCCTTGCGCTTGATCAGGTCGAAGGTGATCCCCGATTTCCCCTCGATGAGCTGGATGAAGCGGCCCTCCACCAGCGGAGAAAAGTCGTTTTCGGGGCGAAAATCAGTGCCCGCGAGGGGGTCTTCGGGATGAACGTGCATCAACTCGAGATTACCCGGTTTTTCCCCGATCGTTTGGCCTGGTAGAGGCGGCTGTCGGCGATCTTGATCAACTCGAGTTCGTTGCCGGGATTTTCCAGATCGGCCAGACTGCACAGGCCCAGCGATACCGTGACGGTCAGCGGGTCGCCCGCCATGGTCCGAAACGGGTAGCCCTGCACTTGCTCGCGCACCCGCTCGGCCACCACCCGGGCGTTCTCCAGCGAGGTCTCGGGCAGGATCAGGATGAACTCTTCTCCGCCGTACCGGCCGGGGAGGTCGATGTTGCGGATGCTGGCCTTGAGGGTCGCCGCCACCGCCTTGAGGACCAGGTCGCCGGTGAGGTGGCCATGGGAGTCGTTGACCTTCTTGAAGTTGTCCAGATCGAGCATCAGCAGGCTGAGGTCGGACTTGTAGCGCACCGCCTTGTTGAACTCGATCTTGTACACGTCCATGATGTGGCGGCGGTTGTAGAGCTGGGTCAGCCCGTCGACCACGCTGAGGCTCTTGATCTTGTCGTACATGCGGGCCGCGTGGATGGTTGCCGACAGGTGGCCCGACACCTTGCCGAGCAGCTGCTTGTCGGTGGCCGGCAGGCGGTCCAGCTGCGGGTGGTAGACGTCGAACACGCCCAGGTTCTCCTCTTTGGCCCGGATCGGGATGCTGTACAACGATTGCGGGGGGAACTCTCCGCCGGCGGGGGGAGGGGCCCCCTCGCTGGGCGGGGTTCCCGCCAGCTCCGCCTCGATCTTGCAGTCGGAGATGTCTTTGTTGATCAGGGTGGCCAGGTCCTGCAGCAGGGCGAACTGGAAGAGTTCGAGGGCGCGGGGATGGACGGGCCGCGCCCCGTGAATGCTGAGCAGGATCTCCAGGTGGCTTTCGATCGTCTTGTCCATGATCGGCAGCAGCTGGCCCAGCGAGTCGGGCAGCGAGTTCATGTTCACCGACACCCGATTGATCTCGTTGATGATGGTGGTTTCGAACAGCTGGGCGTCGAGAAAGCCGTTGAGTTTGCCCAGGATCTGGAAGGCGTCCACTTTTTCGGGAGCTGCGGTGCGCAGGATCCGCCGTTGGTTCTGGTACTTCTGCAGCAGGGAGGTGATGGCGCTGGTGAGCTCTTCGGGTTGGAAATCCTTGATCAGGTAGAGGTCGGCTCCGGTCTGGTAGCCCCAGAACACCGAACCGCTGCTGTCCTTGGAGGTCAGGATGATCACCGGGGTATGGACCAGTACCGGGTCGTTTTTCAGCAGCCGGCTCACCTGGTAGCCGTTCATCTGGGGCATCTCGATGTCGGAGATGATCAGGTCGGGGTGATGCAGAAAGGCCAGCTCGGCCGCCATCAGGCCGTCCTCTGCAAGGATCACCCGGAATCCGGCCTTGGTCAGGATGTCCTCCAGCAGGAGGCGCATGGTGGGGCTGTCGTCAGCGGCAAGGATCAGGGGAGAGGTGGTTTCGGGGCTCATGGTTCACTCTTCCAGGTGCGACACGATGTCGCCGGCAATCGACTCGAGGGGGAGAATGCGCGAGACGGCGCCGAGGTCGATGGCGCTCTTGGGCATACCGAAAATCAGCGAGGTGGACTGGTTTTGCGCGATGGTGAGCCCCCCCCGATCGTGGATGACCTTGAGCCCCGCCGCCCCGTCGTCGCCCATCCCGGTCAGGATCACCCCGATAACCCGTTTGCCGAAGTGCTCGCCCGCGGAAGCGAAGAGGTGGTTGACCGCCGGTTTGTGCTCCCCCCAGGGGGGGAGGTCGGGGCGCAACTCGATGCGCCGCCGCGGGGTGACCAACATTTGCGCGTCGTCGGGGGCGAAGTAGACGTGGCCGCGGCGGATCTCCTCGCCGTCTTCGGCCACCCGGACCTTCAGGCGGATCTTGCCGCTCAGCCACTCGGTGAGGCTCTGCACGAAGCCGCGTGAAATGTGCTGCACCACGCACACCCCCACCGGCAGGGCGGGGGGGAAGGCCGACAACAGGTGCTCCAGGGTGCTGGGTCCGCCGGTGGAGGCGCCGATGACCACCAGATCGGCCTGGGGAGAGGAGGAAAAAACGGGGGTGCTTCCGTTTTCGGGAGCCGGTCGATAGGCGGGACGGAGGGGGAGCCCCCCCCCGGCGGGGGGCCGCAACTTGCCCCGGATGTGGGAAATCACCGTGATGCGGGACAGCATCTTGATTTTGCGGATCAAGGCGGTGGCGATCGCGGAAAACCCCTCGGCGGTGATGTCGGGCTTGGACATCACGTCGAGGGCACCCAGCGAGATGGCCTTGAAACTGGTGTACTTCTCGCTGCGGTCGATGGCGCTGGACAGGATCAGGATCGGGGTCGGGTGGTAGGCCATGATCTGCTCGGTGGCGGCAAAACCGTCCATGCCCGGCATCTGGATGTCCATGGTGATCAGGTCGGGCCGCAAGCGGGCCGTTTGCTGCACCGCTTCCTCGCCGCTGCTCGCCTCGCCCGCCACCACGATTCCTGGGTCCTGGGAGAGGAGGTCGCAGACGATGCTGCGCACCAGCTCCGAATCGTCGACGATCAGCACCCGGACCGGCTTGCCATTCTCCATTCAGATCCCCCTTAGCCGATGAAACTCTTGATCGTGTCGAGGAACTCGCGGTCCTCGAAGTGCTGCTTCTGCAGCCAGGCGTTGGCTCCCACCTGGATGCCGCGGATCTTGTCCTCCTCGCGTTCGCGGGTGGACAAAACGATGATCGGGGTCACCTTGTACTCGTCGATCCGCCGGAGTTGTTCGATCATCTCGAAGCCATCCATTTCGGGCATCTCGATGTCGCCCAGGATCAGGTCGTACCGCTTGGAGATGGCTTTGTTGACCCCGTCGAGACCGTTGATCGCGGTGTCTACCTGGTAGCCCGCATTCTCCAGCACGTTGCGCTCCATCTCGCGCACCAGCAGCGAATCGTCGACCACCAGAATCGACCGGGGGCCTCCGGCGGCGGCGGCCACCGGGCGCAGGATCTTGACCTTGCGGGAAAACTCCTCGGATTTCACGATGTCGTGCAGGTCGAGGACCGTTTGCAGGTCGCCCCGCTCGCCGATCACCACCCCGTAGACGAAGCGCCGCTTGCCCAGAAAAGGCCCCAGCTCTTTGATGATCACCTCGGCCTCGCAGCGGATCTCGTCGACCACGATGCCGATCTTCTTGTCGGTGATCTTGGGCAGGATCAGCGATTGCGGTTCGTTGCCCCGGTTCCAGTGGTTCTCTCCGCCGAGGATCCGGGCCAGTTTGGCCACGGTGTAGATCTCCCCCTCGTGGATCACCACCGAGTAGTCGTGCTTGTGCTGGATGTCTTCGGGCCGCAGGCGCACGATGCGCCGGATCAGCCCCGAGGGGATGGCGTAGGTTCTCCCCGCTTCGGACAGCACCATCACCCGGTTGGTGAAGATCGAAATCGGAAACTCGAGGTGGAACGAACTCCCCTGGCCGGCCCGGGTCTCGATGCGTACGGTGCCGCCCAGCTGGTGGATCACCTTGCTGACCACGTCCATGCCGACCCCCCGCCCGCTGATGTCGGTGACGGCGGCTGCGGTGGAAAAATTGGCGTGGAAGATCAAGGCCCAGACGTCGGCGTCGTCGAGGTCGGCGGCCCTGGCAGCGTCGACCAGGCCGCGCTCGACGGCCACCGCCAGGATCCGTTCACGCGAAAGGCCTTTGCCGTCGTCGCTTACGACGATTTCGACCCGGTTGCCCTTCTTGTTGGCCTCGATGATCAGCGTCCCCATCTCCTCTTTGCCCGCCGCCACCCGCTCTTTGGGGGCCTCGATGCCGTGGTCGCAGGCGTTGCGCACCAGGTGGATCAGCGGTTCGTTGATCCGCTCGATCACGTTCTTGTCGAGCTGGATGTCGCCCCCGCGCAGGAACAGGCGGATCTTCTTGGCGCTGCCGTGGGCGTAGTCGCGGACGAAACGCGGGTACACCGAGAAGATGGTGGAGAGCGGCGTGAGCTTGATGTCGAGCAGGTTGTCGAACAGGTCGCGCAGCGAGTTCTCGAACACGGCCACGTTCATCTGGTAGTCGCGCTGGTAGTCGAACAGGTGGCGTTGGAACAGGTCGAGCATGTTGTCGATCTGGGACATGCTCTCGATCATGGAAAAGTCGGCCCAACCGGCATCCTTGAAGGAATTCCACTCCGACTTGAAACCGTCGAGGATCACCTCCAGGCGATGAAAGGTCGTCCCCACGCTGGTGAAAAAGTACTTTTTCGACAGCAGGTCGGTCAGCTGGTTGATGATGGTCTCGATCTTGGCGCTCTCGATCTTCAGGTATTTTTTCTCTGGAGAGTTTGCCGGCGCGGCCGCGGCTTCGACCCGCTCTTCGACGACCACGGCGGGTGCGGTTTCCTGCTGGGCCGCAGCGGGAGGGGGAGGTGGTGCTGGGGGGGCTTCGCGGGTATGGATCGACCGCTTCAGGGCCGAATAGTCGAGTTTGAACTTCTTTTTGCCCTCCCCTCCCGGCTGGGCGAGGGGGGGGGAGGATGGGGGGGCCTTGAAATCGAGGACCCCTTGTAGCTGGTCCATGATTTGGCCGTGATCGGGGACGGGGCGCCCCTCCTGGGAGGCCTCGATGGTGGCGGCGATCACCTCCCCGCTCTGGCTGCCGAGGAGGGCGAAAGCGTCTTCCATGCGATGGGCCAGCGCACTGATCTCTTTGAGCCCGACCATGCGGGAACTCCCCTTGATCGTATGCATGTCCCGCTGGATCTTTCCTAGCAGCTCCCGTTGTCCGGGGTTCTGCTCCAGTTCCACCATGATGTTTTGCACGTTGACCAGCTTCTCCCGCGCTTCCAGGAAAAACTGGGCCAGGAACTTGGAGATGTTGAGTTCCATGGGTTATTGGGCGATCTTGTTCCACTCCTTGGCGTTGATGTCCATGGCCAGCACCCCGGCCAGGGTGCCGTTGTCGCCGAACACCGAGATCGAGACCGAAAAGCAGTCCTCGCCCGAGAACAGGGACTTGTACACCTCGGAAATGAAGGGCCGGCGGTTGCCGGCGGCGTTGACAAACCAGGGGCGGTTGGAGAAGTCGTTGCCGATGGCCAGGATCTCGGGGATCTCGCCCCCCTGTTTGCCCAGCGAGAACGAGAACATCCGTCCCGATGGGTCGGTGGCGTAGATCAA
Organism: uncultured Clostridia bacterium; assembly: GCA_964614865.1. GTDB lineage: Bacteria > Acidobacteriota > Aminicenantia > UBA2199 > UBA2199 > CAZTNO01. The sequence goes on along the minus strand of CAZTNO010000032.1, from coordinate 6,492 downwards.
CTCGATGTAGTGGTTCTCCTCGGTGAGCTGCTGCAGGGTCTGTTGGTGCAGCCGGCGGTCCATGCTGACGATTTCGGAGCGCTGGGCCATCTGGGAGATCTTGAAGCCCAGGCTGAGCGGCGAGTTGATCACCGTCTGCTGGGTGACGATCTGCAGGTTCAGGGCCAGGGTGTTGATCTTTTCAAGCTCCCGGGACGATTTTTTCAACTCGCTGGCGGGCTGTTTGGTCTCGTGGGTGCGGTCCTTGCGGGTCCGCACGATCTGGTCGCTGGCGCTCCGTTGCTGCTGGGTGGCGATCGATATCTCGTTGGTGCTCTGCGAGGTGGTGGCCACCGCCTGCACGATGTGGTTGAGCTGTTTGACGATTTCCTGGGCCGTCTGGTTGACATTGGTGGTCATCTTGGTCCCTTCCTCGATCGCCAGGGTGGTGGTGTCGATCGAATTCTGGAACTGTTCGATGATGGCCCGGATCGATTCGGCGTTTTCACGGGAAATCTCGGCCAGGCGGCGCACTTCGGCGGCGACCACGCCGAACCGCTTGCCGAATTCCCCCGCCGCCACCGATTCGATGGCCGCGTTCAGGGCCAGCAGGTGGGTTTCGTTGGCGATGTTGTGGATGATGTCGAGCACCTTGCCGATCTGTTTGCTCTGGGTGCCCAGCACCTGGGTCTTCTGCGAGATCTGGTGCATTTTGCTGTCGATCTGTTCGATGTCGGTGATGACGCGGTTGATCAGATCGGAGCCCTCCCGCGAAGCGTGGTCCGAGTTGTCGGCCAACTTGGCCACCTTGTTGGAGTTTTCGGCGATCTGGGCCGCGGTGCGCGCCAGCTCTTCCATGGTGGCGGTGATCTCGGCGATGCTGCTGGCCTGCTCGGCGCTGCCGCTGGCCTGGATATTGCCCGCCTCCATCAGGGCGCGGATCGAGCGTACCAGATCCACCGAGATTCGCTGGTTCTGTTGGGCGGCCATCTTGATCTTGTCGGTGGCCTCGCGCAGGTTGGTAAAGAGCGCTTCCTGCTCGGGCCGCTGGAGTTCGCCGGCATCGGGGGCGCTTACCTGGGTGGTGAAATCGTTGTCGCGCAGCCGGGCGGTCACTTCGGCCAGGCGTGGGGTGTAGAGCGCGATGGCCCGGGTTTGCTGCCGGCAATCGTTCGCCGCCGCCGATATCTGGCGGATGTCGCGCTGGATGCGCAGCCAACCACCCCCGAACAGGACAGCGAACAGGACCAGCCCGCTGATGAAGAACACCGGGGCCTGGAGCGGACGCAGCAAACTGAACAGGAACACGATGATCAGGGCGCCAGCTCCGGCGATCATCCAGCCCAGCGGCCGAAACAGGGTCTCGGGATGGCAGGGGACAACTTCTTCCTTGACGGGGAGGGGCATGGCTTACTCCTTTTGGGCCAGGAATTCGGCGCCGAGCAGGCCGAACACCTTGGCATCGCAGGCAAAAAACCCGGCGAACGGGTTGGTCTTCAAGGCTCTCGCCAGCAGGGGGGGGACCGCCTGGGTTGGTGGACACTCGCGGATGTCGATCACCCGGGTGACGGGCAACAGCCGGTCGTTTTCGAGTTGCACGTAGGTGGCCCCCCCGGTGGAGGGAAAGAGCAGGCGGGGATCGAGCGGGGCGATGTCTTCCCGACGGACCAGCCGGCGCACCCGCAGCAGGTCGACGGCCAGCCGGGTGTTCTGGTACTCCAGCAGCAGTACGTTCATCCTTTGGCCTGAAGGGTGGAGATCACGGTGGCGATGTCGATCAAGCCGACCGGTTGATCTTTCACCAGCCCCTCGCCGGCGATGAAGTCGTTCTCCTGGGAACGGGTGGTGTCGGCGGCAAAGGTGTCCGGGGCGAGGTCCCAGGTGTCCACCACGCAGTCGACGGTGAAGGCCACTTTCTGGTCCTGGTGACGACAGATCAGGAACTTGCGCCGCTCCACCTCCCCTCCGGCCGGCAACTTGAGCACCCGGCGCAGGTCGACCAGCGGGATGATCTCGCCCGAGTGGTTCACGATCCCCAGCAGGTAGTCCTGGGCATCGGGCAGGGGGAAGATCTCGATCGGGTTGATGATCTTGACCACGTAGGGCAGGGAAACCACGAAGGTCTCTTCGCCCAGCGAGACCACCAGGTAGGGGAGTTCGTCGGGAAGGTCTGTCACGGACACAGGGGGGGCGGTCTCTTGGGTCATGGACAGCAGGCCTCCAATGGGGACATCCGCTTCCCGGCGCATTTCCCGCCGGATTATAGCACCTTCGGGAAAACAGAGTCAAAAAGGGGGACCGCCGCTCTCAAAAATGTGGTATCGCCCGTTTTGACTTTTCGCCGGGAATTGCCTACGATGGGCGGTATGACCCTGCTTTCCGGCCGGGAGAGGTCTTTTGGGGATCGTCTTCCGGCTTTTGCCCTCCCCCTGTGCGCCTTTGTTTTACTGCTTTTTCAGGCGGCGTCCTACTTGCTTGCGCTGCCCCTGTCGCTGGGGCCGCGGGTGATCCTCCAGCCCTGGCTGCTGGCGAGCGGGTATGTGCCCTACGAGCAGATCGTCGACCTGCACCCTCCGCTGATGCCGATGCTGCTCGCGGCGATGAGAGTGGGGGTGCCCGACGGGCTGCTCCTTGCCAAGCTTGTCCTGGTTTTCCTTCTCTCCCTCTCGACCGTGCTGGTGTATTTTGCCGCCAGGCGTTCTGCCGGGCCGTTGGCAGGGCTTTTTGCCGTGCTGTTTCTGGTGCTGTGGTCTCCCTCGGTCGAAGGTGGCAAACTCTGGTACGAGTCGTTTTTGGCCCCGCTGTATGTCATGTCCCTGTTCTTCTTCGATGCTCCCCGCCGTCCCTTTCGTTCCTGGTTGCTGGCCGGATTGCTTTGCGGGGTGGCGGTACTGGTCAAGCAGCACGCGGCCCTGGGCGTCGCCGCCTTCGGTCTCTGGAACCTGGCTCTCGGTCGCCGGCAGGGGCGATCCTGGCAGTGTCTGCGGCGGGAATGCGTGGCCCTGGTGATTGGTTTTCTGCTGCCGCTGGCGGCACTGCTCGGCTGGCAGGCACTCCGGGCCGGGAACCTGAGCGGGTTATTCCACTGGACGGTGGAGTACGTCCTGTTCGGCGATTACCGGCAGATGGCCCGCCATGGATTTTCCCTGGCCCAACTGGGCCGGGTGCTCCCGGCCTTCCTGCTGCTGCCGCTGGCCCTGTTCGTTTTGCCGCAACGCTGGAAAAAGGGCGATCCCGATGGAGCGAAGATCGGCTGGGGGGTCGTGTTGCTTTTGGTGGGCAGTTTCACCCTCTACCCCCGCTACGCCCCCTTCCACCTGCAGGCGGTATTGCCGGTGCTGGCCTGGCTGTCGGCGGTGGGGCTGGTGCTGCTCTGGCGAAGCCTGGGACGAACAGGGCGGCGGGTGCTGGCGGGGGCGGTGTCGCTGCTGGTGCTCTGCTGGATCTTCACGGCAGGTTCGGTGTACCGCTCGCTCTTTGCCTCTGGTCCCGGGCGGCGGATTTGGGAGTACTCCGACCTGGCGACGCTGGAAACCCAACTGGAAGCGCAAATCGGCCCCGCGGGTTCGATCTACCTGCTGCCCGACGACGAGGCCACGGCAAACCTGTACTACCGGCTGGGCCGGCTGCCGCCGCGCTACTGGGTGTTCGGCTATCCCTGGTACCTGACCGGAGCGGTGGAGCGGCAGATGCTTTCGGCCCTGCGCGAAGCCTCTCCGCAGTGGATCGTCTATTTCCCGGGGCGCTGGGCGATCGAGCAGACCGCCCCCGGGATCCTGGCCTATGTCCGCTGGCACTACCGCTTGGCGGGCCCGCTGTCCTGGCCGGCGGGGGAGGCGCGCCTGCTCCGCCGCCAAGGTCGTCCTTCCAAGATCGGCAAATGAGGATGGAACGTCAGCTCGTCGGCTTGGGACGCAGCTTTTCGATCAGTGAGGTGGAGACCCAGTAGATGTCGCAGTTGCCATTGCCAGGCCGGGTGCGTTCCTCCATCAGACTCCGGTAGGTGCGCGGGGAGTTTTCCGAAGGTTGGATCTTTCTCGAGGAGCCGAAGAAAAAAAACTTCCCGTCGGGGGTGATGGAAGGCGAGATCGCCGCATCTCCAGGACCGTTGACAGTGGGTCCGAGGTTGATCGCCGCGCTCCAACTGTCGTCGTCATTGCGGAAGCAGACGTAATAGTCGGCCCGGCCGAGGTTCTCCTGCTTGCCGGCAACGCAGAGGATCAGGTAGCTCTCATCGGGAGCGATGCAGGCGTTGAAGACGTTGGCGGTGCAGTTGATGGTCGCGGGAAGCCGGACCGGTTCGGTGTAGACTCCGTCCCGCAGCCGGGAGCGAAAGATGGCGCTCTCCTTGCCGGCGCCCTCGCTGCGGGTGAAGTAGAGCGTGCCTTCGCGGGTGACCGAGGGGTAGAATTCCTCGCCATCGGAGTTGACGGGCGCTCCGAGGTTTTTGGGTTCGCTCCAGCCCGTTGCGGTCCGCTCCATGGTCCAGATGTCCTGGTAGGCCCAGCCGGCTTTGGGAGGCTGTCCCTCCTTGGGCCGGGTCGAGAGGAAGAAGAAGCGCTGCCCTTCCGGGGAAATGCAGGGTTCGAGGTTGAGAAACCGCTCGTCTCGCGAGAACGGGGCGATCTCGGGCTCGGTCCAGCGCCCGTCTCGCCAGTGGGTCACGGCAATCGCCGCGCTGCCCGCGCCCATGATCCCGAAGTAGAAATCGCGGCCATCGGGGGTGATGGCCACATCCCGCTCATAGAGCCCGGTCGAGCAAACGCCGGGGGCGAACAGAACGGGGATCTCTCCGGGGGTTCCCTGCGTCATCCAGTTGGCCGGTTTCGGATTCTGGGCCGGGAGGATGATGGACATTGCCAGTACGGGCAAGGCCAGGCCCAACCGGGTCACGGCCCGCCATTTTTGGTTCTTCAAGCAGCACCTCCAAGGAAGGGGGAGCAATCTGCATCCCCCGGATTCTCAACTCCACGATCCAGGGAGATTGTACGATGAAACTCGGACGCAGGATCCCTGCCGAGGGATCAACCGCCCTCCTTCTGGTACGAACCAGACTGGATCTCCCCCGGCTCCGGTGAAACTCCGGTCGCAGGCTTTTCTTTCAAACGGTCAAATGGTCAAGGTCCGTCCCTCAAGGACCCAAGGACCCGGCCGGTGAGCAGGGCGCCGGCCCAGTCGGGGCGGTTGCGGCGCTCGGCCAGGGCGGCCATGGCGTGGTGATCGTAGGGGACCGAAATCAGTTCCGTCCGCCAGCCGCCGGGCCCTTCCTCGACGATGGCGTAGCGGGCATCGGGAGACCCGTTTTCCACCACGTGCGGTTCGGGCACGGTGTCATCGAAGGCCGGCAGGCCGACGCTGCCCGGATTGACGATCCACTGCCCGTGAGTTGTGCGGACGGCCCGGGCCATGTGGGTATGGCCACAGGCAATCAGCTCGGCCGCCTCCTCGCCCCGACGGGACTCCATCTCGCCCGGCGTCGCCAGCCGGATCCCGCCGTTTTCCACCGTCTCCAGGAAATACTCGACGTCGCTGCGCGGGGAACCATGGCAGAGGAAGATCTGGGGTGCCAGGCGGGCGGTAGCCGGCAGGGAGCGGAGCCAGTCGAGCTCGGTCCCCGTTAATCGGGCGAAGGCAAATTCGTCGGAGGGTCCCCGCCGTCCGGGGGGCAGGGACAACAGCTGCCGCTCGTGGTTGCCGGCGAGCTGGAGCCAGTCCCTGGTCATCAGGAAGCGGGCGGTTTCCAGGGGAAGGAGCGGCCCGGACAGGCTGTCGCCCATATTGACGATGCGGTCGGCGCCGCGGCGTTCGAGGTCGGCAACGACCGCCTCCAGGGCCGGCAGGTTGCCGTGGATGTCGGCCAGCAGGACGATGCGCATCCGCCTCAATCCCCGGTGTGGAAGGTGAAGCCCTGCTCGCCCGCGTCGATATGCACGGTCTGACCTTCGCCCAGTTTCCCCTCCAACACCAGCACCGACAGCGGGTCCATCAGCTCGGTCTGGATCACCCGCTTGAGCGGCCGGGCTCCCAGCGTTTCGTGGAAACCGCGCTGGGCCAGCCGCGCCACCGCGGCAGGCGAGATGTCGAAGCCGATCCCCTGGCCGGCCAGGGTCTTGCCTACCAGCCCCGCCTGGATCAGTGCGATACGTTCGAGGGTAGCCCGGCTCAACGGGCGGAAGACGATGATGTCGTCGATGCGGTTGAGGAATTCGGGCTTGAACCGCTGGAACAGCAGCGGCTCGATCTTCTCTTTGATCCGCTCGTAGTCGGGCTCCTCCATGATCAGTTCGGAACCCAGGTTGGAGGTCATGATCACGATGGTGTTGGTGAACGAGACCGTTTTGCCTTTGGCATCGGTCAGGCGGCCATCGTCGAGGATCTGCAGCAGCACGTTGAACACGTCGGGATGGGCTTTTTCGATCTCGTCGAGCAGGATCAGGGCGTAGGGGCGCCTCTTCACCGCCTCGGTGAGCTGCCCCCCCTCCTCGTAGCCGACGTAGCCCGGCGGGGCTCCGA
>CAZTNO010000031.1:0-16145 GCA_964614865.1 uncultured Clostridia bacterium | reverse complement strand
CCAGCTCTTCCAGAAGGGGTGGGTGATGACCACGGTAACCGAGGTGCCCGCCTCGATCCACACCCCGTCGTTGTTGGTGCCCCGCACCCGGAACAAGTAGGTGCCCGGCGCCAGGGTGGTGTACGATGCGAAACGCCGGCTGGCAGGGACCACCTGCCACTCCCGGTCGATACCCTCCATCATGTAGGCGTAGCGGTTGTTTTCGGGGGCAGTGAAATCGAGGGCGGCGAACTCAAAGGAAAACACGTAGTCCCGATAGCTCAGATCGATCCGCTGGACTTCGTGAACCGGGCGATCGAAGCGGACCGGACGGTTGAGTTTCTGAAAAGCCGAAATGACGATCGGCGGCACGTGGGGGTTGTCGGTGATCTGCTCGGGAACAAACGAGTTGAACCCGTTGATGCCGCCAAAGAACATCTCGCCCCGTCGGCTCAGATAGCAGGATCCGCCATTGAACTCCCGGCTCTGCAACCCGTCCTTCACAACGTAGTTGCGAATCGCCAGGGTGCGCGGGTCGAGCCTGGAAAGGCCATGGGTGGAACTGAGCCAGAGGTGCCCCTGTTTGTCTTCCAACATGCCGTAGATCGAGTCGCTCGGCAGCCCGTCCGCCATCGTCAGGCTCCGCCAGTGGTTGCGGACGGGATCAAACCGGGTGAGGCCGCCCCCCCAGGTGGCCACCCACAGCACCCCCTGGCGATCCTCGTGAATCCCGAAGGTGTAGTCGTTGCTCAGCCCGATCACCCCTGCGGGCGGCGCCCGATGGTGGTGAAACACCCCTTGAACGGGATCGTAGCGATCCAGCCCCCCCCATAGGTGCATATCCACAAGGCCCCCGCGCGATCCTGGATCACCTGGCGGACGAAGTCGCTGGCCAGCGAGGAGGGGCGGCGTTCGTCGTGACGGAAGTGCTGGAAAACCGGGGGAGCGGTGAAGAGCGGGCCGGGAACGAAACGATCGAGACCGCCGCCCTGGGTACCGACCCAGATCGCCCCCGAACGGTCCCGAAACAGGCAGCGGATTTCGTCGTGGGAAAGGCTGGCCGGGTCGCCCGGATCGTGGCGATAGGGTGCGAACTGGCCCGTTTGGCGGTCGAACCGGCAGATCCCCCCGCCGTTGGTCCCGATCCACAGGAACCCGTACTCGTCAGGGACGATCTGCCGGACCGCATCGCTGGAGAGGGAACGGGGATCCCCGGGGCGGGCCCGATAGTGGGTAAAAAGGTGATTGGCCGGATCGCGGCGGTTCAGCCCCCCCCCATTGGTACCGACCCACAGGGTGCCGTCCTCCTCCTGGTAAAAGCACCAGACGATTGCGTCGTTCAATCTTCCCGGCTTGTCTGGCTCGGCGCGGACGTGGGCAAACTCTTTCCGGCCCCGGGGCAGCTTGCTGATTCCGCCGCCATAGGTGCCGATCCACAGGGTGCCGTCCACGCTCTCGTACACGGAGCGGACCGCGTCGTGACTCAGGCTTTGCGGGTCGCCATCGTCATGACGAAAGTGACGGAAACGTGCCGAGCCGGGTTCCAGCAGATCCAGCCCGCCACCGTTGGTCCCCACCCACAGGTTGCCCGCCCGATCCTCGCACAAGGCGAAGACCTGGTCGTGCCCCAGGCTGTCGGGTCGGGCCGGATCGTGACCAAAGTGGGTGAACATCGGCTGGGCAGAGTCGGTCCCAGACCCTCGAGACGAACCTTCGAACCGATCAAGCCCCCCGTCGGTGCCGACCCAGAGGGAACCGTCGCGGGTTTGCGTCACCACCCGCACGGTATTGTGGCCCAGGCTGGAGGTGTCGCCCGCCCGCCGGAGATAACGATCGAACCGGAAGGGAGGCCCCGGACGTAGCCGGTTCAATCCCCCATCGGTGCCGATCCACAGCCTGCCCTCCCTGTCCTGGAAGATCGAACGCACCGTGTCGTGGCTGATGCTGTCGGAGTCGCGGGCATCGTAAAAAAACCTCTCGAAACGGGGCTCCTTCCCCCCTTCGCCCAGAACCCAAGCTGGTGACAAGCGGTTGAGCCCCCCCAAGGTGCCGACCCACAAAGCCCCGCTGCGGTCCTGGCAGATGGCGGTGACCACATCGTGACTGAGGCTGTCGGGGCGGCCGGGATCGTGCTGGAATCGGGTAAAGCGCCCGGTGACCGGGTCATAGCGGTTCAATCCTCCGTTGAACGTCCCCACCCACAATCGGCCGGCGCGGTCAATCAACGTGGCCAGGGTGTGGTTGTGGCTGATCGAGTCGGCTCCGGTCGGGCTCTTGCGAAACACCGTGAACGAATAGCCGTCGTAGCGGTTGAGCCCGTCCTCGGTACAAAACCACAGGAATCCCCGGCGATCCTGGACGATGCTCTCGACAATGCTTTGGGAAAGCCCCTGCTCCAGCGAGATCTTTTCGAAATCCGACCTCACCGGCTGGGCCGGAGCCTGGAAAAAGAGGGCAATCAGGCAAACCAGAAACCAAAGGCCGCCACTCGCTCGATGGTACGTCAGGGCCATTCGTCCTCCCCTTGTGCACCAACCATCGTAGGCAACGGCAGAACGATTGTCAAACCTGCCGGCTTTGAAAAAAGCGCCCTGGCTCCGGTAGGCGAGGAGATGCGTTCAGAGCGGAACCAGCCGGCGGATCAGCCCCACCCAGAGGGGCAGGGTGAAAAAGGAGAGGAGGGTGGAGACGGCGATGGTCCCCGACAGGAGTTCCTCGTCGAGTTCCACGTACTCGCCGAAAAAGGTGGACATGGTGGCGGTCGGCATGGCCGCTTGCAGCAGGATCACCTGCTGGCTCAACCGATCGACCGGGAAAACGGCGCGGATTAGCCAGACGACCAACAAGCCCAGCCCCCACCCGCCGATCAGCCGGAACAGCGAGGCCCCGAGCACCAGCCGCAACCGGGGCAGCGGCATCCACAGGGTCAGGCTCTGGCCGATGACGAACAGGATCAGCGGGATGGCCAGGGCGGCAAACTGGAAAACAAAACCGTCGATCATCGGGGGCAACGAGACTTTCGCCAGGTTGAGGGCCAGGGCGCCGGAAGCCACCGAGATGGGCAGGCCGGCGTGGCGCACCAGCACCCCGAGCAGGCCCGGTTCCCCGCCCGCTTTCTGACCGCCGTCGAGGTGACGCATGGTCAACCCGCAAATCAGGAATACCGGCCAGAAAAACATCGAGAAGAACACCGCCCGGGTCAACGCCGCCGCCCCCAAAAAGGCCGTCACCACTCCCCAGCCAAGGAAAGCGTAGTTTCCGGCGAACACGGCGAAGGCAAACGTCTGTCGCTGTTTTCGCTCACTGGCAGCCAGCGGGGCGAACAACAGTGCCGCTCCGGTGTAGAGCGTGGTCAGCAAGGCGAAGGCGGTCACGATCGGCAGGGCTTGGCTCAAGCTGGCCGTATCGGCGTGATAAAGGTTCTGGAAGATCAGGAACGGCAGGGCGACCCGCATCACGAACTTGCGCAAGGCAACGATTTCGACTTCGTGAAAGAGGCGGGTCTGTTTCAGCAGGTAACCTAGCGAGATCGGTAGCAGGATCCCCAGCAGCGTTCCGAGCAGCGACCCATGATAACCCATCGAATGTGACTCCTTGTACCCCCAGGGGGGTCGGGCGGGCGGGCCTTGGAGGGTCAGCTCCCCCGACAGGTCGCCAGAACTCCTTCCCCCGCCTCGCGGAAAGCGCGCGACACGCCGCCGACCCCCAGCTTCACCCCGCCGAACACCCGCGACACCAGCAGCCCCCCTTCGAGGTCCTGGTGGCGTAGTAGTTCCAGCAGCACCTTGCCGGGATGGCCCACCTCGCCATCGTCACGGCTCTTCTCCACCAGCCGGCCGTCCTGGCGGGCACGGAAAGCCCAGCAGTGGTGGACCGCCTTGCGGTATTCCCCCTTCTGCTTACGCACCATGGCCAGCACCTCCGCCTCGCTTCCCGCCGGGAAGAGCACGGCCATGAAGCGCGAGCGCTCGACCACCAGGCGAAACTCGACCGCGCAGGCGACCTTCATGGGCCCCTTCGGCCAGCCCCCCTACCTCTGCTCCACCAGCTCGACCCGCCGGTTTTTGGCCTTGCCCGCTTCGGTACGATTGGAGGCGACAGAACAGTAGGGCCCAACCCCCGCCCCCTTGAGACGGGAAGGGGCGATGCCCCCGGTGACCAGCGCCTTCACCACGGCATCGGCGCGATCGGCCGACAATTTGAGGTTGTAGTCCAGTGCGCCCACGTTGTCGGTGTGGCCCACCACGAACAGCGACAGGCCGGTCTGTTGCTTGAGGAGTTTAATGATCTCTGCCAGCGCCGGGGCCGACTCGGGCAGGACTACCGATTTGCCGGTGTCGAAGTAGATGCCGTACACCGTCGCTTTTCCCGTAGCGGCGATGCTGGCGCTCAATGCCGCGCTGTCGGCGACCACTTCCTGCTTCATCGCCCCCTTTTCAACCACCACCACCGTGTACTCCCGGCCGTCATTGTAGGCTTCGACGTGAACATAGGTCAGGCCGCCATTCCCCGCGATCTTGCCCTCGATCACCCGCCCCTCGTTGACCAGGATCTTGGCGCCGATCTTTTTCAGGGCATTCTCGTGATTACGCCCGATCTGCAGCATGCTCGCCGGGTTTTTGTCGCCTTTGACCCGGTAGCCCAGTTTCGTGACCCGGCCTTCCCAGACCTCATCCGGCCCCGACAGGTAGGGGGAGGTGTATTTGTCGAACTCCAAGACCTCGTATCCGGAGATGAAGTATCCCGGCATGCGCGTGAAAAGCGGGTGATCCTGGCTGCCCTTCCGGTCGGTTTCGCTCTGGGCAAAGCCCAACGACGCGGCGGACAGGAGGATCACTATCCAGACCGTCTTGAACTGAAGCATTTCAACCTCCGCTGAAAGTGAACGTCGCGCGTGATTGTAGAAAAAAATGGCCGCCATTTCAATCTTCAGGGTCGCCCGTCCGGCTGACGAACTACGTGTGAGCGCAGAAAAACCAGCGGGTCGAGGAAACGGGAATCGAGTTCGCCCCGCGAGAGCGAGGCCCAGCTGGCCACACCATAGTCGTCGAAGCGGCTGCGCACCTCGAGGTGCAAGTGGTCATAGCGCCCGCCGAAAACCGCGGTTTCGCCTCGGGTGAAGAGGCGAGCCAGCGGAGTCGTCTCGGCAACCTCCTGGCCCAGGGTGACGAAGGTCTCGGCCAGGTGTTTGTAAGAAGTGTAGAGACGCCCGCCCCCGGGCAGGCGGTGCACCACCACCACCGTCCCCTGCGGCGGGGCCAGGTGAATCGAGCAAACCCGGCCGGAGGCCAGGGGGTAGACCGTGACCGGGACGGGCACCCCCCGGGGCATCAGGTCGATACCACTGTGCAGGTGACCCCGCAGGTAGGAGAGGCGGGGAGCCGCGTAAGTACTGAGCACACCGACCGTGCGCAGATCGGTGCGATCACGGGTGGCGAAGGGAAGCAGCCAGCGGGTTACCTCGACCCGCGGTGCCAGGTCGAGAAAAAAGGGTTTCCAGCGCTGACGGTCGCTCTCGATCAGGCCAGCCGGAAGCAGGCCGGCCAGTACCAGCAGAAGCGGCACGATCCGCCAGGTCCGGTTGCGCACCATGGCCAGCACCTCCTCCTCTCTTCTGCCTGACGGGGTCAGGTCGGGATAGCGACTCCGACGCCCTCCAGAGACACTCGACCACCGTCCCCCCTGCCGGGGGAAACAACCTCACTCCCGGAAGAACTCGCGGATATCCTTGGAGAACGGGGCCGGGGTCATCCGATCGGTTGCGCCTTGCGGACGTCAGGGGCGTTTTTGCCGTAAAACCTCTCTTTCAGTTGCTTGGCGGCCCTTTGCCGTTGGGCCGGGGTCATCGAGAGCTCCTGTTGGATTTCCCACTCCCTGGCTTCCTGGAATCCGTTCGCCACGTGGACGATGCGGTTCCGGCGCAGAGCTCCGGCGCAACCCTCATCCTGACGTTTTTCCCCTTTGCGACCGTTGGTTTTGCGCTTTTCCATATATCGATTATAGCGTTTTGAGGGGGGCGTTGCAATGAACAGGCCGACCGGTTGAAAGAGCGCAAGCACAAGCCGAGAGGGACCAGGCCAGGGTGTCGCGACCGGGACCGAAAGCATTTCCCCGTCGGGTTATGGGGGCATCTCCTCGAGTGCCATGGACTCCTCCACCCTACGGTGTGATCAAAAAAAAAACAGGTATCAGCGCCCCTCGACCAGGTCGCCGGTATCGGGCACCCCGGTAGCGACCGGGATGGCCCTCTTGCCGCGAAACAAGGTGTAGTTGGCAAAAACCGGCGGATAATGGGCACAGTCGAAGCTCGCGCACGACATCAGCTGGAAGTGCAGGTGGGGCCAGGCCGAATCGCCCGAATTGCCCACCTGGCCGAGCTGCTGCCCGGCGGTGACCCGGTCGCCCTTCTTCACCTTCAGGCTGCCCTGCTTGAGGTGGGCATAGTAGGTGAATTCGCCGTTGCCGTGGTCAAGCACCACGAAGTTGCCGCCGAGGAGCCGCAGATCTTTGGTGCGCAGGAGTTCGTCGTAGTCGATGTTCATCTCCCAGGGCGGATTGTCGGGACGCCCCTCGACGCAGTCGGCCACCGTCGCCGCCGCCGTAGCGAGCACCGGCCGGCCAAAAACGTAATAGTCCTCGAGCCGGGCCCCGTCACCCTTGCAATGGCCCCCCGCAACATCCAGCACCACAAAGTCCATGCCGTAGCGGGAGATGTTGTTTTTCACGCCGAGCTGGACGATGAGGGGGTGGGTCATGTCGATCCGGCGGTGGTGGGCGAAGAAGTCGCTACCGTCGATCACGTAGACCTTCCCCTTCAGCGGCAGAGCGAATCGGGTCTGCGGCCGGAAGGCGCGCGGCCGGACCGCCACCTCGACCACCAGCGGCTTGGGCCCAGCGGTTCCCTCGGCGACCTTGGGTTCGAACACCAGGGTGTACTCGAGGGGGCCGAGTTCGACCGAGCCGGGAAACTCGGTAAAGGGGTTGAGCAGCTGGATGGTCTTGCCGGGTTCGACCTCAGTGACCAGCAGGCTGCGGATGCTGGCGATCATCCCCTGGCGGTTGAGCTCCCGCGAGAGCACGAAGTCGCCCTGGAGATCGCGTAAACGCAAGCGCAGCTCGACCAGCGACAACGGGGTCTCGCCCGTGTTTGCCACCATGAAATCGAAGTTCACCTTCTGGAATCCGTCGCCCGGGACGATCCAGACCTGCTCCGGGGCTACCGTCACTTTGGGCGGCAACTCAGGTGCGAGCGCCGCGTTCAGCGCGCAACTCGCGATCCACAGCAAAAGAAAGGTCTTGCCCATTTTCTGTTTCATGATTCTTTTCCCCTTGTCAACGCAAGCGCCCGCCAAGCCCCCCCGTTTCACCACTCCCTCCCGGTCCGTGGTCGTTCCCGCAGTTTTACGGGCGGCGTCAGGTCGGGCTCCTTGCGGCGAAAGTCAGGAGGGGCCCCCGTCGCTCCCTGCACCCGCCCCATGTACAACCAATCCTCGAACCGCGCCTTGAAATCCACCCCGGAAAAATCGCGCAAGAATCCCACGAACTCCATGGTGGTGAACGGTTGAAAGGAACGTTGCCCATAAACGCCGGCCAGAAAGGCCCGCATCCGCTCGCGACCTCCGATTTGGTCGCAGACGGCCTGCATGATGCGGGCTCCATCGGTGTAAGCCAGGTCGCTGTACCCGACCGAGACCGGGGAGCGCCCCCCCACCCAGTTGCCGACGTAGCTGTCAGGCATGGCCGTGTAGACCCTCCCCCCCGCGGTATCGTCGTACCACTCGGTGATGGCTTCGTCGAGCCAGGAGTCGCGGTAGGTCTTCATCACCGTGGCGCAGCCGAAGTAGCTGTGGAGCACCTCGTGACGCAAGGCCCACAGCGAGGTGATGGTGCCGCCGTAGTACTCCATGCCTCCCCCCTCTGAAACCAGGAAGACGCTCAGGCCGTGCGGCGCAGGGTAGGGGCCGATCTCCCGCTGCAGCTGGGGCAACCAGACGTTTAGCCGGTCGAAGGCTGCCGAAACGGAGGCCCCGCCCTGGAAGGCGAGGATTTGCACCGGCACCCCGTCGATCGCCCGTTGCTCGAACACCGCCCCGTCGACCGGGAGCATGGCAAACATCACCGTATAGGAGGCGAGTTCCCGCTCGCTGTCGAGCAGCCACTGCTGCACCGGGCCGTCATCCTGGCGGGTCAAGTAGCCCGAACCGATGCACAGGAAAGGGCGGTCGCCGTGGACCCGCAGGGTCAACCGGTGGCGGGCCAGTTCGGCGGGCGAATTCAAGGTGGGAAAGAGCTCCTCGTTGCCCCGGCCGGCCAAGTCGTTGACCTCGGTGGAGAAGAGGGGAAAACTGGCGGGTCGGTCCAACCGGTAGGCGACCTCCAGCACATGGATCGCCTGGCCAGCCAAAGGAGGGATCAACTCGACGATCTGCTGCGAGGAACCGCTCACGGTGACGATTCGCCCGTCCCCCCCGTTGGGATAAGCCAGCAACTGGCCGTCGAGCCGGATCTCGCTCACCCGGCTCGGGTCACGCAGCAGCGGGGTGAAGTGAAAGCGGGCCAGGGTCTGCCCGGGGCGCATGACAAACTCCAGACGAGCCTTGCCATCGACCCGGTTTTCGACCGGATGGTAATCCAGGGTCGCCTGGACGTCCCGGATATCGATGTGGAACGTTTCGTCGAGCAGGGCGCTGTCGGCCGCGGCACTGGTCGGGGCCAGCGGCTCCGGTCTTCCCGCCTCGGATTCGTTCTGGCAACCGCAGGTCCAGATGACCAAGACCCACACGACCAGCCACTTCCAGGGTAGCCCGGACGATTTATCTCTCCTCGGCGTCATGATCCGGCCCTCCTCGCAATCCCAGAGCCAAGGGGGCCGCCTCCCCCCTCTTTCAACGGTCGAAAAAGACATTCTTGCCGGTCGCAGACAACGGCACGCCGAGGACGAATTCCCAGTCGACCAGGCCGAGTTCGCGCGCCAGCGGTCCGATGCGGTACATGATGCGGTTGTCGACGTTGAACAGCGAGGCGGTCTTGACCGCCGAACCCAGGGCGATGCCCAGGTCGACCTGGCGGAACGCGCCGGTCGGGCCGGGGACTTCGCCGGTCACCGTCGGCTGGGCGAGCAGAGTTTTACAGTCCGCCTGGCCGCAGGCGGCGCAGTTCAGCCCGAGGGGCGTTGCCCTGGCCAGGCCGACCAGCAGCACCGCCCCCGCCTGGGCCACCCCCCTGGCATCTCGGTCGAAGTTCTTCTTGCCGGTCCGCTCGCCGTAGTCCGCCATCGCCGCCGCCAGGCGAGTCACCTCGTCGCCGACCAGCACCCGGGTGCGGACGAAATCCTCCCCCTTGCTCTTGGGGGCGGTGGTCGCCGCCAGAGCCATCATCTCGGCCACGTGTTCGATGCCCTTCATGAGTGACCTCCGCAGGGGCCCCCCGTCAGGCAGGGACCATCCGCTACTTGTACAGGCAGAGGTAAGCGGTGTCAACCGCGACTTTCAGCTGGAACTTCTGCCCCGCCGGGACGGTGAAGGTCTGGCAGGGATCGAAAGCCTGCCAGTCGTCCCGGCCCGGAAGCTTGACCACCAGTTGTCCGCTGACCACCTTCATGATCTCCAGGGTGGAGGTACCGAACTCGTATTCCCCGGGGGCCATCACCCCCACCGTGGCCGGCCCTTCGGCCGTCTGAAAAGCGATCGACTTCACCTTGCCGTCGAAGTACTCGTTGGTTTTGAACATGGAGCCTCCTGAATCTTGGCACATTTTACCATATCAAGAAACCGTCGGAATGCCATTAGGGTCAGGTCTCAATATAAGACATTGCGAAAAAAACACCGAGACGTCACTCGGCAATCCTCCGCTTCGCCACCTCAGCATCCAACTGGCGAACCAACCCGGCCAGCCGCGGAGTATTTTCGATTTCCAGCTCGAAGCGACGAATACTCACAGAAACCGCAGCGTAGTCCATGCCAAACAGAGTGCCGATCTCGCCAAGCCGGAGGGGGGTATGCTTACTTACCCCGTATATGGCAAGCTTGCGGGCCTCGTTTCGCCGACTCTTTTTTTGCCAGATCTGTTCTTCGGAGAGCTTCATCCCCACGACCAGACACTCGATGACATCCTCGCTGGTTACTTGTCGCAGTGCCTTGCCTGCAGGAATTTCTCTCCCCACGATTGACACGCCGGCACCCCTTCTATTCAGCGCTACCCTGCGCAGGCAACCGTCGCTGCCGAGTAGCGAGTTCTTCCCATACACATCGTCCTTGGCAAGCTCGCGCCCTTGATCCGGATAGCCATTCAAGAAACGCCGATACTCCCCAGGTCCGGAAAACAGCGACAGCAGTTCTTCCATGAAGAGGAATCCCGGTGCGGGCTTCTCCCCCAGATAATACCGACAACTGCTGAATCGAAACGATCCTGAATCCTGCGCTAGGCCGGCTCTGACTGGATTCAGGTGAATGTATGAGCTCAAGACCTTGAGATAAGAATCCTTTTCAACCAAAATCGCCTTGTATCTCCCCTGGAACACCGACCCGATCAGTCCTTCTTTCTGACGAAACCAATTCCCATAGCTTGCGTTCAGGTGGTGCATGGCTTGACTCAGATTGGCTTTCGGGGTTTCCACCAGCAGGTGATAGTGAGTGTCCATCAAGACATACGCATGGACCCTCAGCATCCACTTGGTGGATACCGCAGACAGTTTGTCGAGAAACCGTTGTTTGTCTTTCTCACCACGAAAAACCACATCTCCCCGTTCGCCTCGGGAGATTACGTGATAAAACGCATTTTCATACTCAACCCGCAAGGGACGCGACATGACCTAATCATAGCATCGGCGCCCAACGCTTACAACGTCTTATGTTGAGACCTGACCCCTAAGTGCCTAAGTGCCGTTTCGCATCCCGTTAAACTCGCATTCCCCTCCGGACGTAGTACCAGGCATCCCCATGACTCACCTCGGAGAAATCGCCGCCCTGGTCACCGCCGCCCTGTGGGCCTTTAACTCGATCTGCTTCTCGCTGGCGGGGAGGCGGGTGGGGTCGGCCACCGTCAACCACCTGCGTCTGTGGGTGGGCTGGCTGGCCATCCTGCTGCTGATGGTCACCCTGCGCATCCCCATCGTGCCCGCCGGTGCCACCCTTACCCACGTCGGTTGGCTTCTGCTGTCGGGATTGATCGGGTTTGCCCTGGGCGACGCCTTTCTGTTTGAGGCCTTCGTCCTCATCGGTCCCCGCCTGGCGATGCTGTGGATGACCCTGGCCCCGGTGTTCGGCGCCCTGCTCGGGCTGGCCGTGCTGGGCGAAAATCTGAATGCCGTCCAGTGGACCGCCATCGCGATCACCCTTTGCGGCATCGCCCTGGTGGTGGGGGAGCGGTCGCACGGGCAGGGGGAGGCCGCCCCTCGCCATCGGGGCAAGGGGACCCTGCTGGCCATCCTCGGCGCTATCGGCCAGGCGGTCGGGTTGCTGCTGTCCAAACTCGGCATGGCCGGGGGCTTCTCGCCGATCGCCGCCAACTCCTGGCGACTGACCGCGGCCACCCTGGTCATGGGGGCCTGGTTCGCCCTCTCCGGCCGGTTTCGCGGCGAATTTGCCAAGACGAGGGATCGGCCCGCCATGGCCTGGATCGCTGCGGGAGCCATTTCCGGCCCGGTGGCGGGAGTGGTGTTGTCGCTCTACGCCATCACTCACGCCCCGATCGGCGTCGCCTCGACCCTGATGTCGCTCTCACCGTTGTTGCTGTTGCCGGTGGCCCATTGGCTCTTCGGAGATCGGTCGGGTTTTCAGGCCTGGCTGGGGACGACCATCGCCATTGCCGGCACGGCCCTCCTCTTCTTCGGTTGAGCCCCCTCCGGTTGGTGACCCAGCGTCTCCCCCGATGACTACCTGGATTGGCTGACTGCCCCGGGACCCCCCATCGACCTTGACTTCCCAAAGAGCCCCGCTATAATCTGACCGATTCTTGGAGGATGTCCCAATGAACCCGCAACCGCCCCGCCCCGAAACCTTTGCCCTGCCCGCCGAGTTGCCGCCCGCCAAAGAATTTCAGCCCGGCATCCGCCGCGCCCCCGACCGGGGCTTCCGGCTCTCCCCCCACCAGACCCGGGTGGCTTTGAAGAACGCCCTGCGCTACGTGCCGAAAAGTCTGCACGCCCAACTCGCCCCCGAGTTCCTCGCCGAATTGAGTGAACGCGGCCGCATCTACGGCTACCGCTATCGCCCCGACGGGCGCATCCACGGGCGCCCGGTCAACGAATACCCGGGCAAAACGCTCGAGGCCCGGGCCTTCCAGGTGATGATCGACAACAACCTCGACTTCGAGGTCGCCCTTTACCCGTACGAGCTGGTCACCTACGGCGAGAGCGGTCAGGTGTTCCAGAACTGGATGCAATACCAGCTGGTCCGCCGCTACCTGGCCGAGATGACCAGCGAACAAACGCTAGTGGTCGCCTCGGGCCACCCGCTGGGCCTCTTCCCCTCCCACCCCGACGCCCCCCGGGTGATCTCGACCAACGGCCTGATGATCGGCCTGTACGACAACCTGGAGGGGTTCCATACGGCGGCCGCCATGGGCGTTGCCAACTACGGCCAGATGACCGCCGGTGGTTGGATGTACATCGGCCCCCAAGGGATCGTGCATGGCACCTACATCACCCTGCTCAACGCGGGCAGGCTCTACCTGGGCCTGCCTGCCGAAAAAGACCTGCGCGGGGTGGTATACCTGAGCTCGGGCCTGGGCGGCATGAGCGGCGCCCAGCCCAAGGCGGTGGAGATCGCCGGAGGCATCGGGGTGATCGCCGAGGTCGATCTTTCCCGCATCGAGACCCGCCATCAGCAGGGTTGGGTCGGCAAGGTCTCTGCCGATTTGAACCAGATCGCCCGCTGGATCGGAGAACACCGCCGCTCGGGGGAGCCGGTGTCGATCGCTTACCACGGCAACGTGGTCGATTTGTGGGAGTACCTCGACCGGGAGGGGATTGCCATCGAACTCGCCTCCGACCAGACCTCGTGTCACGATGCCTACGGGGGCGGCTATACCCCCGCCGGGCTCTCGTTCGAGCAAGGCCGGGAACTGCTGACCCAAGACCCCGAGGCCTTCCGCAGCAAAGTCGACGAATCGCTGCTGCGCCAATTCCGGGTGATCCAGCGCATGGCGGCACGCGGCACCCACTTCTGGGACTACGGCAATTCGTTTCTCAAGGCGGTGTTCGACGCCGGCGCGAGTGACGTGGCCGCCAACGGCAAAGACCCGGGCGAGGGCTTCGTGTTCCCCTCCTACGTGGAACACATCATGGGGCCGATGTGCTTTGACTACGGCTACGGTCCTTTTCGCTGGGTGTGTTTGTCGGGCAGCGCAGGTGACCTGCGCAAGACCGACCAGGCCGCCATGGCGTGCATCGACCCGAACCGGCGCGGCATGGACCGCGACAACTACGAGTGGATCCGCAATGCCGAGCAGAACCGGCTGGTGGTGGGCACCCAGGCCCGCATCCTCTACGCCGATGCCGTCGGCCGGGTGAAGATCGCCCTCAAGTTCAACGAGATGGTGCGCCGGGGCGAGATCGGCCCGGTGATGCTGGGGCGCGACCACCACGACGTGGCCGGCACCGACAGCCCTTTCCGCGAAACGGCCAACGTCGGCGACGGGTCAAACGTGATGGCCGAGATGGCGGTGCACAACTTCGCCGGCGACGCGGCGAGGGGCTTGTCGCTGGTTGTCCTCTCCAACGGCGGCGGGGTGGGCATCGGGAAGTCGTTCAACGGCGGCTTCGGCCTGGTCCTCGACGGCTCCGAACAACGCGACCGGATCATCCGCTCGGCCCTCGACTGGGACGTGATGAACGGCATCGCCCGCAGGTCGTGGGCCCGCAACGACCACGCCATGGAAACCGCCGGACGCTGGAACGAAGCAAATGCCGGCCGGGGCCACATCACCCTGCCCGAAGTCGCCGACGATGGCCTGATCGGCCCCCTGGTCGACGACCTGTTCCGCACCCGCTAACAATCCCGTTTTTTCCAGGCCCTCTGCCCGCCCTGACCGGTTTTTCCCGACCGGGGCAAGGGCCTCCCCTCACTGCGGCAAAAAGCTTTGGGCAAATGCCGGCAAAACGAACGCCGCGCGATGCAGTTCGGGGGTGTAGTAGCGCAGATCGGCGAGAAAAGGGAGGGGCTCGGGGCGGATATCGAGCAGGGGATCGAACCGCTTGGAGAGAAACGAAAAGCCGATGATCCCCGAGGGATAGGTCGGCACCTGGGCGTAGTAGTAGCGGTACACCGGGAAAAGCTCCCTGCCGAAGCGGGCGATTTCGGCGATGATTTTCCGGTGGTAGTGGAACGACTCCGACTGGGTGACGGCGATGCCGTCGGGCCGCAGGGCCGCGTGCAGGCGGGCGAAGAACTCCCGGCGGAACAGGACCTCGGCGGGGCCTACCGGGTCGGAAGAGTCGACCAGGATCAGGTCGTAATGATTCTGGTGGTCCTCGACCCATTTCGCCCCGTCGGCGAAGTGCAGCGACACCCGGGGGTCGGAAAGACCCGCGGTCATATCGGGAAAGTACTTTCGGCAAACCTGCGGCACCACCTCGTCGATCTCGCACAGGTGGATCTCCTCCACCCCGGCATGGCGGCAGAGCTCCCGCACCGATCCGCCATCGCCCCCGCCGATCACCAGCACCCGCCGGGGAGCCGGATGGACCGATAGCGGCACGTGGACGATCATCTCATGGTAGTGGGCCTCGTCGCACTCGGTGGCCATGATGACCCCGTCGTGGACCAGCATGCGGCCAAAAGCCGGGGTTTCGAACACCTCGATGGTCTGGAAAGGGGAGCGGACCTTGGCCAGCCTGGCCGTCACCCCGATGCGCACCCCCCGTCCTTCCGCGGTCTCGAGTTGCTCTTCGAACCATTCCATGTCGACCCCCTGGGCCGCCGGGCGGCCCGGTCCGTTATACCACGCACGGGGGGGAAGGGCAACCACACTCCCAGCCCCCCCTCTAAGTTTATAACATCTCACTAAGATTTTATTGATAACAAAAACATAAATTATTGACAAATCCCCGCACTTGAATTATATTGGGAGGGAAATCAGTCAAGGAGAGGAAACCATGGGAAAGATCATCGGCATCGACTTGGGGACGACCAACTCGGCCGTCGCCATCATGGAAAAGGGCGAATCGAAAATCATCACGAACTCCGAGGGGGGGCGCACCACCCCGTCGGTGATCGGCTTCACCAAGGACGGTGAACGGCTGGTTGGCCAGGTGGCCAAAAGGCAATCGATCACCAACCCCGAGAACACCGTCTACTCGATCAAGCGCTTCATGGGTCGCCGCTACGACGAGGTGTTCGAAGAGATCAAGACGGTCCCCTACAAGGTGGTCAAGGGCCCCAAAGACGACGCGCGCATCGACATCTCGGGCAAACATTTCTCGCCGCCCGAGATTTCGGCACTGATCCTGCAAAAGCTCAAGGAATCGGCCGAAGATTTTCTGGGCGAGAAGATCACCGAAGCGGTGATCACCGTCCCCGCCTACTTCAACGACTCCCAGCGCCAGGCCACCAAGGACGCCGGCAAGATCGCCGGCCTCGACGTGAAACGCATCATCAACGAGCCCACCGCGGCCGCCCTGGCCTACGGCCTCGACAAAAAAGAAGACCAGCTGATCGCCGTCTACGACTTCGGCGGCGGCACCTTCGATATCTCGATTTTGGAGATCGGCGAGAACATCGTCGAGGTCAAGTCGACCAACGGCGACACCCATCTGGGTGGCGACAACATCGACCAGCGCCTGATCGAGTGGATCTCCGAGGAGTTCAAGCGCGACAACGGCATCGACCTGGCCAAAGACAAAATGGCCCTGCAAAGGCTCAAGGAAGCCGCCGAGAAAGCCAAAATCGAGCTCTCCTCGGCCATGGAAACCGAAGTCAACCTGCCCTTCATCACCGCCGATGCCTCCGGCCCCAAACACCTGGTGCTAAAGCTCACCCGGGCCCGGTTCGAGCAACTTGTGGGCGACATCCTGGAACGCTCGCTGGCCCCTTGCAGCCAGGCCATCAAGGATGCCGGCGTGCAGGTCGGCGACATCAAGGAGATCCTGCTGGTTGGCGGCTCCACCCGCATCCCCAAGGTGCAGGAGCTGGTCAAGCAGTTCTTCGGCAAGGAAGGCAACAAGAGCG
>CAZTNO010000030.1:0-16302 GCA_964614865.1 uncultured Clostridia bacterium | reverse complement strand
CGACTACTTCAAGCCGATGCACAAGATCGGCGCCAACGACCTCAACGGCACCACCAACGAGGACCGCACCAACTACTTCGAGAACGTGCCCACCCCGGCCCTCGACCTGGCCCTGTGGATGGAATCGGACCGCATGGGCCACCTGCTTGGCGCCATCGATCAGGCCAAGCTCGACGAGCAGCGCGGGGTCGTGCAGAACGAGAAGCGCCAGGGCGACAACGAGCCCTACAGCGTGACCGAGGAGATGCTCGCCCGGGCCTGCTTCCCGGTGGGTCACCCCTACTCGTGGACGGTGATCGGCTCCATGGAGGACCTGGCGGCTGCCAAACTCGAGGATGCCCACCAGTGGTTCCGCACCTACTACGGCCCCAACAACGCCGTGGTGGTCGTTGCCGGCGACATCGACGCAAAAACCGCCCTGGAGAAGGTCACCAAGTACTTCGGCGACATCCCGGCCAACAAGCCGACCGCCCGCCAGGGCAGCTGGATCGCCAAGCGCTCCGGCACCCACCGCGAGTTCGTGCAGGACCGCGTGCCGCAGGCCCGGCTGATCAAGGCCTGGAACATCCCCCCCTGGGGCGACGACACCGCCACCCGCCTCGACCTGGTCTCCGATGTCCTCTCCATGGGCAAGTCGTCCCGGCTCTACAAACGGCTAGTCTACGACGAGCAGATCGCCACCCGCGTCACGGCCTACACCGACCTGCGCGAGATCGCCGGCCTGTTCGTCATCGAGGCCGACGTCAAGCCCGGAGTCGATCCCGCCAAGGTGGAAAAGGCGATCGACGAGGAGCTGGCCCGGCTCCTTTCGGGCGGCCCTTCCCCCGAAGAGATGGTGCGGGTGAAGACCTCCTATCTGGCCTCCTTCATCCGCGGCATGGAGCGGATCGGCGGTTTCGGCGGCAAGAGCGACATTCTGGCCCGCTCCGCCGTGTTTGCCGGCAACCCCGACTACTACAAGCAGATCCTGCGGACGGTCGAGAAAGCGACCCCGGCAGCCTTGCAGAAGGCGGCCAAAGAGTGGCTCTCCGACGGGGTGTACGTGCTGATGGTCACCCCCTACCCGCAACTGGCCACGACCAAGTCCGACCTCGACCGCAAGCAGATGCCCCCGGTCGGCGCCGCCCCCGAAGTCAAGGTCCCGAAAATCCAGCGGGCCACCCTGAGCAACGGTCTGAAGATCGTGCTGGCCGAACGCCGCGCCGTGCCGGTGATCAGTTTCAGCCTGATGGTCGACGCCGGCTACGCCGCCGACCAGTTCGGGTTGCCCGGCACCTCGGCCCTGGCCCTGAGCATGATGCAGGAGGGGACCCTCCGCCGCTCCTCGACGCAGATCAGCGATGAGCTCGCCGCCCTGGGCGCCCGCCTCAACACCGGATCCAACCTCGACGCCTCGCTGGTGAACCTGTCGACCCTCAAGGCCAACCTCGATCCCGCCCTCGACCTGTACGCCGATGTCATCCTGCACCCCTCCTTCCCCGAAAGCGACTTCCGGCGCTTGCAGAAGCTCCAGATCAGCCGCATCCAGAACGAAAAGACCAGCCCGATCCAGATGGCCATCCGCGTCCTGCCCGCCATCCTCTACGGTACCGGCCACGCCTACGGCAACCCCCTCTCGGGAACCGGCAGCGAGGAATCGGTGGCCAAGATCAGCCGCGCCGAACTGATCAGCTTCCACCGCACCTGGTTCAAGCCCAATCACGCCACCCTGGTGATCGTCGGCGACACCACCCTGGACCAGATCAAACCCAAGCTGGAGCGTCTCTTCAAGGAATGGCAGGGGGGCGACCTTCCGCAAAAGAACATCGCCACCGTTGCCGACCAGGAGAAGTCGACCATCTTTCTGATGGACAAGCCGGGCGCCCCGCAGTCGATGGTGATCGGCGGGCTGGCCTCGCCCCCGGCAGCCGACCCCGACGAACTGGCCATCTCCACCATGAACTTCATCCTGGGCGGGGATTTCGTCTCCCGCATCAACATGAACATCCGCGAAAACAAGCATTGGAGCTACGGCGCCCGCTCGCAGTTCCTGAACGCCCGGGGCCAGCAGCCGTTCATCGTGTTCGCCCCGGTCCAGGGCGACAAGACCGCCGAAACGGTCACCGAGATCCTGGGCGAAATGAAGGGGATCCTGGGCGAAAAACCGGTCACCGAGGCCGAATTCGCCAATGCCATCGCCAGCCTGACCCTCAGCCTGCCGGGCGAGTGGGAGACGGCGGCGGCCATCCAGAACTCGCTGGTCGAGATGGTCACCCTCGGCCGCCCCGACGACCACTTCTCCACTCAGACCCAGCGCATCCGGGCTCTCACCCGGGATGATCTGGGAAGGGCCGCCCGGCGGGCCATCCGCCCCGGAGTAATCCAGTGGCTGATCGTCGGCGACCGCCAGCAGATCGAGCCCAAACTCAGGGAGCTCGGCATCGGCGAAATCCGGGTGATCGACCCCGACGGCAAACCGGTCAACTAGACCTGGCCCGGCAGAACCGGGCAGACCTGCCGAAAAGAGCGATTTGTGCCAGCAACCGCCCCCCCAAAGGGGCGGTTGCCTTTTTTTTTCTGGGGGCCATTGCCCTGCGCTGTGCGGTTGGTTTATGATACGGCAAGGGAGAGAACCGATGAACCCATCAAAACACGTTTTTATCGTCCTGACCGTGATCGTGATGTTTGCCGCCTGGCTACCCGCCGTCGACGTGCTGAAGAAAACGGGGCTGACCCAGGCCCAAGCCTCTGCCGAGATGCTGAACTCGCTGGTGCAGGGCACCCTGCCGGTCCACCTGGGCATTGCGGCATTCCAGAAAGGATCGCCCGCAGAGCGGGTCGACCTCGTTCAGAGCGCCATCGCCTGGGCCAAGACTCACGCACGCAGCCCCGAGTTCGTGAAAACCTACCGGCAATGGCGCGAGCAGAACCGTCCGGTGCTGGAACAAAAGCCCCCGGTGGACGAGCAGATGCGCAAGCAAAAAGAGGAAACCGACCAGCAGCTGGCCGAAATGAAGAAAAACATGGAGAAGGTCCCCCCCGAAATGCGCAAGCAGATGGAACAGGCGCTCAAAGAGGTGGCCGCCCAGCGCAAGCAGATGGAGGGCGACCAGAGCATGCAGGCCATGGTGCGCAAAGGGATGGAAACGGAGCGGCAACAGGATCAGGTCGACTTCCAGAAACGGCTGGGCGAATTCGAGACCAACTTCCCCGCCGATCTGAAACCGCTGATCGCCCGCCGGCTCAAGGAGTTTTTGAACCTCACGGCGACCATCGACTTTGCCGCCAAGTTGCTCGATCGGGGAGAATTCAAGGTGTTTGCCGACCAGACCCTGGAGAACAAGGAAAACACCTGGAAGTACTGCTTCCGGGCCGGCCCCGACGTGGTCGCGGCGGCGCGGGCCTCTGCCTCGGCCTGGCTGGCGGAACTGGGCAATCCATCCAAGTAGCGACCCCGGCGCCCCGGCCACTGGAAAAGGATCGGTTCTTGGTCAATTGTCGAAGTTGGCAAACCGGACCCGCAGGAAATCGATCATGGCCAGGTGGGCCGGGGACGCGCGCCGCTCCCGCTTGACGTACACGCAGAACTGATCGTCCATCCAGCCCGCCCCGGGAAAGAGGTCGACCAGCAGCCCTTCGCGCAACTCGTTCTCGACGGTGTAGCGGGGCACGAAGGCCACCCCGATACCGGCCAGGGCCCCATTGATCAGGCCACGCACGTGGTTGATCTGCATGAGGTTCCCCTCCACCAGGTGATGCCCCTCGGGCAGGGCCTGGATGTAGTTGTTCCACCACTCCCCCCGCTCGTCGACCGAAAGCACCGTGGCCCGCTCCAGATCGCCCGGTTCCCGCAAGCCCTTTTCCGCGATGTAGTCATCAGTGGCGATCACCACGTAGCGCTCGCGGAACAGGAAGATCCGCTCGACATCGGGGTGGTGACAGGGACGGCAATCGACGATCAGGTCGAGTTCGTCGCGCAGCAACGGTCCCTGGAGGTGGTGGGAAAAATAGCAGTGCAAACGGATATTCCGGTGCCCGGGGATAAAACGGGCGAGCTCGCGCACCAGCACGGTGGTACCGAACTCCACCGGCGCCCCCAGCACCAGTTTCTGCCGTAGCCCCCCCTCCTTGCCCCGCAGCACGGCTTCGCAGCGCTCGACCTCGGCAAAGATCCGCTCGCAGGTACGGAACAGTTCCTGACCCGCTTCGGTGAGTTCGTAGGCCCCACCGCGGCGTTCGAACAGCCGGGTGCCGGTGGAGGCGGAGAGCTTCTTGAGGGCATGGCTCACCGCCGACTGGGTGACGAACAACTGCTCGGCCGTCCGGGTCACGTGGCGGAAACGGGCAAAGGTCCAGAACACCTTCAGCTGGTACAGGTCGAGAGCCATCGCTCACCGCCTCCATTCATGACATCCATGAAAACTATGAATTTGATTCGTAACGCCCCCCAGCATATAGTGGGCGGGGGGGGCCTGTCAATATCGGTCGCCCCCGAATCAGGAGGTGCCATGACCAACGCCCTGTTTGAAATCCCCGTCCCGGAAAACGAGCCGATCCTGGACTACGCCCCGGGGTCCCCCGAGCGACAGCGGGTGGCCACCGAGTTAACTCGTCAATACCGGCAAGCGATCTCCATTCCCCTGGTCATCGGCAATCAAGAGGTTTCCACCGGCAAAACCGGCCAAGCGGTGTGCCCCCACGAGCACCGCCACGTCCTGGCCGAATTCCAGCAAGCCGGGGAAAGAGAGGTGGAAACGGCCATCGAGGCCGCCATGCAGGCCCGAAGCAAATGGGGGCGGATGCCCTGGTACGACCGGGCGGCCATCTTCCTGAAGGCCGCCGACCTGGTGTCGGGAAAGTACCGGGCGGTGCTCAATGCCGCCACCATGCTGGGCCAGAGCAAAAACGTCCACCAGGCCGAGATCGACGCCGTCGCCGAGCTGGCTGACTTCATGCGGTTCAACGCCTGCTTCATGCAGAAGATCTACGCCGAGCAACCGGTAATCCACGCTCCGGGTTCGTGGAACCGCACCCACTACCGCCCCCTGGAAGGGTTCGTGTTCGCCGTCTCGCCGTTCAATTTCACCTCGATCGCCGGCAACCTGGCCAGTGCCCCCGCCTTGATGGGCAACGTGGTGCTCTGGAAACCCGCCTCTTCGGCAGTGCTCAGCGCCCACTACCTGATGGAGATCTACCGGGAAGCGGGCCTCCCCCCCGGCGTGATCAACTTCCTGCCCGGCGAGGGGAAGGTGGTGGGGCCCGCCGTGCTCCGCAGCGAACACCTCGCAGGCATCCACTACACCGGATCCACCCGGGTGTTCAGCGGCCTGTGGTCGTCGGTCGGGGCCAACATCGGCCACTACCGGAATTACCCCCGCATCGTCGGCGAAACCGGGGGCAAAGACTTCGTCATCGTCCACCATTCGGCCGACCTCGACGCCGCCGCCGTCGCCCTGGCCCGCGGCGCCTTCGAATACCAGGGGCAGAAGTGCTCGGCCGTTTCGAGAGCCTACGTCTCCGAATCGTGCTGGCCCCGCTTGTGGGACAAGTTGCGGCCGATGATCGAAGAAATCGGCCAGAGCATGGGCGACCCGTGCGATTTCACCTTCTTCAACGCCGTCATCTCCCGGGAATCGTTCGATCAGACCATGGCCGCCATCCACCACGCCCAGCAGAGCGACAGCGCCCAGGTGATCGCCGGCGGACACGGCGACGACCGGGTGGGCTACTTTATCGAACCCACCGTCATTTTGACCCACGACCCCCTCTACGTCACCATGCGCGAGGAGCTGTTCTCCCCGGTGCTGACGGTGCACCTCTACCCGGACGACCGCTACGAGGAGACCCTGCGGATCTGCGACACGTCGACACCCTACGCCCTGACCGGGGCCCTGTTCGCCAACGATCGCGAGGTGATCGGTCGCACCCTCGACCTGCTGGGCCACGCCGCGGGCAACTTCTACATCAACGACAAGCCGACCGGCGCGGTGGTGGGGCAGCAACCCTTCGGCGGCGGTCGGGCCTCGGGCACCAACGACAAGGCGGGTTCGCACCTCAACCTGCTGCGCTGGACCAGCCCGCAGACCATCAAGGAAAACTTCGCCCCGCCCGCGGGGTTCCGCTACCCGTTCATGGCCCCGCCCCCGGCACACGGCAAAACCGGGCCCGCCGACTTGCCAAATTCATGATCGGCATGAACATTACTAATTTGGCTCCCCCCCTTTGCCAAGGTATCATCAAGTTTGACAGGAGCCACCATGGATAAACTCGTGACGCTTTCCATAGACGGTTACGACGTCGAGGTCGCTTCCGGCACCACCATCCTCGAGGCGGCCCGGCAAGTGGGAGTGAAGATCCCCAGCCTCTGCCACCATCCCGACCTCGCCCCCACCGCCTCGTGCGGGATCTGCGTGGTGGAGATCGCCGGTTCCCCCGCCCTGAAGCGGGCCTGCTGCACCCCGGTCGAGGCCGGCATGCGGGTGACCAGCAACTCCCGGAGCCTGCGCACACTGCGCAAGACCCTGGTCGAGTTGATCCTGTCCAACCATGCGGTCGAGTGCCCGTCGTGCGTGGCCAACAGCAAGTGCGAGTTGCAGGATCTGGCACACTCGATGGAGGTGGATATCCACCGCTTCCATTCCCTCACCAGTCTCGACACCGCCGACCAGACCAGCCCGTCGGTGGGCCGGGATCCGGCCAAGTGCATCGCCTGCGGACGCTGCGTGAGCGTCTGTCACGACATCCAGACCGTGGGGGCCATCGGCATGGTGAACCGCGGCTTCGACGTCCGGGTCGGCACCTTCTTCCAGGAGGGTCTCGGGCACAGCAGTTGCGTGAACTGCGGGCAGTGCACGGTGTTCTGCCCCACCGGCGCCCTGCGCGAACAGAGTGAAACCGATGCGGTGTGGGAGGCCATCCTCGATCCGGGGAAGATCGTGGTGGTCCAGGAGGCACCCGCCATCCGCGTCAGCCTGGCCGAGGAATTCGGTCTGGAGATGGGCTCGGTGACGGTGGGCAAGATGTATGCCGCCCTGAAGCAGATCGGTTTCGACCACGTGTTCGACACCAACTTCACCGCCGACCTGACCATCATGGAAGAGGGGACCGAACTGATCGAACGGGTGAAGAGCGGCGGCCCGCTCCCCCTGATCACCTCCTGCTCGCCGGGCTGGATCAAGTTCATGGAAACCTATTACCCCGACTTCGCCGCCCATACCTCGACCTGCAAGTCGCCCCAGCAGATGTTTGGCGCCCTGGTCAAGACCTACTTCGCCCAGGAGAAGGGGCTCGATCCCGCCCGCATCGTATCGGTCTCGGTGATGCCCTGCACGGCCAAGAAATTCGAGGCCCGCCGGCCCGAGATGAACGATTCGGGGTTCCGTGATGTCGACTTCGTCCTGACCACCCGCGAACTGGTGCGCATGATCAAGGAGGCGAAAATCGACTTCGGCAGTCTGCCCGACATGCCCCCCGACGATCTGATGGCCAGCTACACCGGGGCGGCCACGATTTTCGGCGCCACCGGCGGGGTGATGGAGGCGGCGATCCGCTCCGCCTACTTCCTGCTGGCCGGCAAAAACCTGGACGACCTCGAGGTGCGGGCGGTCCGCGGCATGGAGGGGATCAAGGAAGCCACCCTGACCGTGCCCGCCCAGGGCCTCGGCGACCTGCCCCTCAAGGTGGCGGTGGCCCACGGTCTGGGCAACGCCCGGGCGCTGATGGACCAGGTGCGCGAGCAGATCCGCACCACCGGCAAGAGCGAGTACGCCTTCATCGAGATCATGGCCTGTCCCGGCGGCTGCGTCGGCGGCGGCGGGCAGCCCTACGGCAGCGTCATCGCCGACCGCGCCCGGCGCGGCGAGGGGCTCTACCGCGAAGACCGCGGCCTCGCCCACCGCCAGTCCCACGAGAACCCGGGGGTCGAACTCATCTACGAAAAATTCCTCGACCATCCCGGCTCGGAGACAGCTCACCGGTTGCTGCACACCTGCTACTTCGAACGGAACCAGCGCGAGGGCACCTGCGTGCGCGAGGTGACCCACAAGCACGCCAGCCACCCGTAGCCCGGGGCGGGGACGGATTGTGAAAATATGAAAGTGATTTTCAAGAAGTCTGCCCGTCGATTCGGGAAATGCGCCGGGCCTGCGGTTATGTAGAATCGGGGCAACCACCTGCGCAAAATTAGTGAGGAGTAGAACCCATTGGCTAGGAAGAATGAACTAGCCAGTTTCCAGGATATCCGCTATTATTGCGGTTCTCCGAGAATTGAGCCGGGGAACACTTTCACATTTTCACAATCCGTCCCTCAAGGCTTCAAGGCTCGGTCGACATGTTCGGCGTAGCTAGCCAGCCAGTGGGTATTGATGGAGATGAACGTCTCGCCGGTTTCAGGCAACCGCTCCCAGGCGGCCAGGGTCTCACCGGCCACGTAGCGGGCGGTGCGAGAATCCTCATCGCGATCGGGCAATGAAGCGAGCAGCGAGCGACACACCCGGATGTGCACATCTGCCCACTGGACCAGGATCTCGGGACCATCCCGGCGCATCCGTTCCACCTGCTCGCGAAGCGTTTCACCTAACCGGGACGCATCCCTCCGATACCGGTTCATGTCGTCGAAAGCGGTTGCTGCCTCCCCGGGATCGGGGCGCCCCCGGTCGAGATAATCCCCAAGACCGCCCGCCAGCCCCAACAGGTCGTCGATCTCCCGGCGCAGCGTCTCCAGCAGCCGGATCTGGGTGAGCCGGAAGGCGGCCGCCTCGGCTGGCGTCATCCGCACCAGTTCCTCCTCGTCCTCGGTGCCGTTCATCAGGTACTCGTGGCTGAGAGCGTACCGGTACAGGCAAGCACACTCCGGACAACGGCGCACGTGCCGTCGTTCTCCGGTTTCCCCGCCGAGGACCGGCAGCACGACCAGCGATCCGGCTGCCAAGGGCAAAGGCGCGTCCTGCTCGGGCGCTCCGTACTTGCAAAAAGAGGTCTCCCTTTCTTTGAGCTGGCCACAGAGCGAACATTCAGGCATGAATCCCCCTTCGTTCCTTGTAACCGCCCCCGCCAGAAACTGGCAATGAACTCCGGGTCGCCCTGTTTACAGCCGCTGGCGGCCCCGCGATTGGGGAGGGGGGGCGCTTCTGGTTTCGGGAGTCTCCAGCACCCGCTGATCGGGGTTTTTCTCGGAAAAGTACTTGAGCGACCACTCGGTGTCGAAGAGGATCACCCGGCGATCCTGATCGTCGCGGGCCAGGGCCGCGCCCTGGGGCAGGATCCGCTTGAGTTCGTCGTCTCCGAGGGTGGATTCCACCCACCTCGACAGTTTCCAGGGCATCGACTCCAGGGTGGACTCGGCCTGGTACTCGTCTTTGAGGCGGTACTGCAAGACCTCGAACTGCAAAGGGCCCATGGCCCCCAGCAGCGGGGTCGTGCGCAGCGAGTTGTGCAGCCGGAAGGTCTGCACGATGTCCTCGGCCAGGAGGTGCTCGAGCCCCTTGCGAAACGACTTGTTGCTGGCAGCCGAGTTGTTTTCGAGGAAGGCGAAACACTCGGGGGGAAAGCGGGGAATCTCGGTGAAGGTGAGGCCAGGATCGGTGCTGATGGTGTCGCCGACGCGAAAATCCAGCCGGGTTACGAAGCCGATGATGTCGCCCGGATAGGCCTCGGTGGTGAATTCGCGCTCCCGTCCGAACAGGTTGTACGAGTAGGAGAGGCGGATCTCGTGCCCCAACCGGGCGTTATAGACCTTCATGTCGCGCTCGAATTTCCCCGAACACACCCGGGCGAAGACCACCCGGTCGCGATGGGCGGGGTTCATATTGGTCTGCACCTTGAACACGAACGAGGAGAAGTGCGGGTGGGTCAAAGGGATCACCCCGGCGGCCGCCCTTCGTGGCCCCGGTCCGGGCGAGTAGCGCAAAAAACTCTTCAACAGGAGTTCCACCCCGAAGTTGTTGGCCGCCGAGCCGAAGAAAACGGGGGTGGTCTTGCCGGCGAGCACCTCCGCCAGGTCGAACCCGCCCTGGGCGCCGTCGAGCATCTCCAGCTCCTCGACCACCTCGTGATAATCGGACTCGTGCATGAGCTCCCGGACCATGGGATCGGACAAATCCCGCAACATCACCGGGGCGCGGTAGGCCCCGCCGGGTACCCGTTCGAACAGGTGGACCTCCCGGCTCATGCGGTCGTAGATGCCCTTGAAATCGGCGCCGTTGCCGAGTGGCCAGTTCACCGGGAAGGCGTGCAGGTTCAGCACCTTTTCCAGCTGGTCGATGAGCTCCAGGGGCGCCCGGGCGGGCCGGTCGAGCTTGTTCATGAAGGTGAAGATGGGAATGCCCCGCTTGCGGCAGATCTCGAAGAGCTTGCGGGTCTGGCTCTCGATCCCCTTGCCGGCGTCGATCACCATGATCACCGCGTCGACCGCCATCAGCACCCGGTAGGTGTCCTCGGAAAAATCCTTGTGCCCCGGGGTGTCGAGCAGGTTCAGGCGGTAGCCGTCGTACTCGAACTGCAGCACGGTCGAGGAGATCGAAATGCCCCGTTTCTTTTCCAGCTCCATCCAGTCCGAAGCGGTATCCCGCTGTTTCTTGCGGGCGGTCACCGAACCGGCCAGGTCCAGGGCCCCGCCGTACAGGAGCAGTTTTTCGGTCAGGGTGGTCTTGCCAGCGTCGGGATGCGAGATGATGGCGAAGGTGCGCCGCCGCCGGGATTCTTTTTTTATTTGTTCACTCATGTTTGCCCGATCCCATGAAACGGGAAGCTGGTGGCGATGCGACCGGTACCGGGGGTGGGTTTGGCCCCAAGGGCCCGATCCGCCCCAGTTTCATGCCATTGTACACCAATTCGTGCCGCTTTCGTCATCCTTTTGCTGGCGGCCAAAAAAAAGCGCGAAGCGAAACGGCGATGGCACGAACCATCACCCCGGGCCGCCGCGGGGTGCCCCGCCCCCTAGTAGAGGAGGTGGCAGAGCGCCTGGTTCTGCCAGCCGGCCTGGCTCTCATAGCGGACGAAGATCACCTTCAGCTGGGCCTGGCTGGGGTATTTCACGAAAAAAACCTTCTTCTCGGCCTGGCTGGCATACTGGGTGAAAAACCACCGGCCGTCGTTTGCCCCCGCCTGGCTCTCGTACTTCACCCGAAACACCTTCAGGTCGGCCTGGCTCTCGTAGGGGACGACAAAGATCCGCACGTCTGCCTGGCTCTCGTACGGAACCGAGAAAACCTTCTGGGCAGGAGCCGGACAAACCAAAACCAGGACCAGGGCAATGAAGGCCAGAAAGGGTTGGATTTTCATGTAAAGAGCGCGCCCGGCGTGACTCGAACACGCAACCTGCTGATTAGAAGTCAGCTGCTCTATCCATTGAGCTACGGGCGCAGTGCAGTGCGAAAGGAATCGGGGCGAGTAGATTTGAACTACCGACCTCCTGCTCCCAAGGCAGGCGCGCTGACCAGGCTGCGCTACGCCCCGCCCCCGTTTACAACTCGGAAATGTCCCGACGCAGCTTCTTGCGGATCCGCTTCTTGGCCATGGCCTGTTTGAGGCGCCGCTTCTCACCCGGCTTCAGGTACACCGTGTGCTTCTTGATTTCCTTGATGATGGCTTCCTGCTGCACCTTGCGCTTGAACTTGCGCAGCGCTCCCTCAAACGATTCACCCGGCATCACTTCGACGTAAGCCAAAAGCGATCACGCTCCTTAGGTTTGAATTGACCGTCCCGCCCGTTTGGGAACGGGGGCAGTCGTCTCCGACACTTTTTCCCGACAGGAGTTTTTCCTATGGAAACGGAGACTCGAAAAAACTTATACCCCAATCCAGTCATCGTGTCAAGCGATTGTGGCCCGCGGGGGGCGGGCCGCCCCCCCGGCCTGAAAAACCGCTACTGGATGGTCGCCTGGATGACCAGCACCAGGGCATCGCCCCCCTCGCCGAGTTTGGACACTCCGGCCACCAGGGTGCCGTTCTCGGCGATCACCGTCTGCTCCGACCTGAGCAGATAGTGGTTGGCAAACACCTGATCCTTACCGGCCGGGCCAAGGGCATCCTTGCGGTAGAGATCCAACCCCAAACTTACCTGCCGCTTGCCCGCCGCCCCGGCATCGACCACCACGTGGGCCAGGTCGAGGTAGAGATTGCTGATGCGCGAATTCAATTCGACGGCGTTGTTGCGCGAGCCACTTTGCACCGTCAGCGCCGACACGCCGTCGAGGGTGTAGCTCTTGAAGCCCAGCACCCGGCGCAGGTTCTCCACCACCCCGGCAAGTTCGGGCTGTTCCAGCGCCGGCGCCCCGGTTTTCGGCGAGGCCACCAGGGTGAAGACCCGGAAGGCGATCTGGGGTTGCTGCGCATCCAGTTTCTTCAACAGGTCCTCGAACGCCTGGAGGTTTTCGGGGAGCACCTTGACCACCAGGATTCTGGAATCCGAGTTGTAACTGGGCGCGGCCTGATGCATATAGGGCATGATCACGCTCAGAATGTCGCGCGGATTGGCGTTCTTGAGTTCGTAGGTGCGAATCAGGGCTTTCGAATCCGCCGGCGGCTCGTTCTTTGCCTTCTCCTGGGCCGCAGCCAGGGTCGTGCCCACCAGGGCGAGCAGGCCCGCCAGGGTTACCAATACTTTCTTTTGCTTCATCGTCTTTCTCCTTGTTTTTTTACTCTTCTCGTCAGCGTGCCGCCACCAGGGCGGCCAGTTCGAAATCGCCACGCTGCTCCCAGAGGATGGTGATCGAACTCTCCGGGATGGTGAACTCGATCCGCACCGGCTGGCGGGACACGGCGCCGTGTCCCCTTCCCGCGGCACGGTTCTTGGCTGCTACCTTCGGGGCCGCGACCGGCGATGGCGCCGGGAGGGCGGCGATCTGGACGGGGGGCGGCACCGAAACGGGGCGGGGCCCCGCCACCGTCCCTGCCACCCGTGGAACCGTCCCCGGTTTTGCCTGGGGAAATCGGGAAGACCACCAGACCAGCCCCGCCACGGCCAGCAGCGTCATCGCTGCCAGCGAGGCCACCAGCGCCCGGCGAGGGAATGCCTGCCCGAGCAAGACCACCCCCTTTTCGGTGGCGACTCGAGAGAGCCGCTCCCGCAGCTGGCGATCGAGCCCCTCCGGGTAGGCCGGTTTGCCCGCTTCGAGCAACCGCCTCGCGCGCGCAGCGAATTCTTGTTCATTCGGAGTCATGGTCTTCTCCCAGCAGTTCGCGAACCCGCCGGCGGGCCCGGAACAGCATGTAGCGAACGTTGACGTGGGATTTGCCGGTGATCTCGGCCACCTCGGCGGCGTTGAACCCGTCCTGGTAGCAGAGCAGAAACGCCTCGCGCCAGTCGGCCCGCAGTTCCATCACCAGTTTGTGCAGCTCCCGTGCCTGGGCCAGCTCGTGGGCGGTGAGCCCGTCGCCGGCAAAGCCGAGTTCCCGCTCATCGGGCAATTCCCGCGGCGCCAGCTGGAGCTGCCGGTAGTGCCGCCGCACCTCGTTGCTGGCGATCTGGTAGATCCAGCTGCGGAAGGGTCGGGCCGGATCGTAGCCGGAAAAGTAGCGACAGGCGCGCAGCACCGTTTCCTGGAACACGTCGTCGGCATCCTCGGAGTAGTTGAGCGCCTTGCGCACGAAGTGGTGCAGGGCGTGACGACAGGGGGCCAGGCATTCCCAGAAGGGATCCCCCTCCAGGCCACCGTCCGCGGGTTCAGTTCTGGTCTCCAGCATACTGGGTTATATCCCGGACCACGGGCAAGTGTTGGAAAAAAACGGCCGGATTACTTTTTTTCCGGCACCAGCGCCCGCTCGACGATCGGCTGGATCTCGCGGGTGACGCTGTTGGGAATGGTGAAGGAGATGACGTAGTGGGCGATCTTCCACCCCGCCGCGGTCTTCACCACCAACCCCGAGCCGCGGCTTGGCCAGTACGACTTGGAGTCGAGCAGCTCGTCGAACCAGGCCAAACGCCCCCCCGCGGCCAGCCGGATGTGGCGCTCCCGGGCGGCAAACACCCAGGCCGAGCCGCGCTCGAAATAGGGCCGGGCCCACTTCTCGAATTCCTTGCGGGTCCACCGTTCGCCGGCATCGGTGCCGATAAACACCGCATCGGCGGTCAGACAGTCAAAATAGACTTTTGCGTTGGCGGTGGCCGCGGCCTGGTGCCAGGCGGTCAGCACGCTGTCGATCGCCCGCACCGCCGGCCGCTCTTCCGCGCCCGAAACCGGCCCAGGGAATGCCAGCACCACCAGCAGGAACAGGATGGATTTCATGGGCGAACTCTAGGACAACCGCACGCTTCTGTCAACCCGAAGCGGCGCTCAGCCCAGGGCGACGTCGAGAAACATCATGACGGCAAAACCGAGCATGGCGCCGATGGTCGACATGTCGGTCTCCTGCCCCGCCTGCGACTCGGGGATGAGCTCCTCGACCACGACAAAGATCATGGCGCCGGCGGCGAAGGCCAGGGCATAGGGGAGGACCGGCCGCACCGTCATCACCAGGAAGGCCCCGATCACCCCGGCGACCGGCTCGACAACCCCCGACAACTGGCCGTAGAAGAACGCCCGCCTCCGGGAAAACCCTTCGCGACGCAGCGGGATCGATACCGCCGCCCCTTCGGGAAAATTCTGCAGACCGATGCCGAAAGCCAGGGCCAGGGCCCCGCCCAGCGCCGCGGGGGTGGGGTTGCTGGCCAGGGCGCCAAAGGCCACCCCCACCGCCAGCCCCTCGGGGATGTTGTGCAAGGTGATCGCCAGCACCAGCAGTACGCTCCGCTGCCAGTGGGTCTTGATCCCCTCGGCCCGCTCGGTGGCCAGGCCGAGATGCAAGTGGGGAAGAATCCGGTCGATCCCCCACAGGAAGGCGCCGCCAGCCAGGAAACCGGTCACCGCCGGCAGCCAGCGATTCCCCCCCTGCTCTGCAGCCATCTCGATGGCCGGTGCCAGCAGCGACCAGAAGCTGGCGGCGATCATCACCCCCGCGGCAAAGCCCAACATGGCGTTGAGCACCCGCTGGTTGATCGCCCGGAACAGGAAGACCATGGCCGCCCCGAGGGCGGTCACCCCCCAGGTGAACAGGGTGGCCAGCAGCGCCAGCCACACCGGGTCTTGAACTCCCAGCCAGTCCAGGATCATCTCCCTTCTCCTCCCGGCTCCAGCCGCTCGCGCAGGCGGCGGATGCGGTCGCGGGCGTCGATGGCCGCCTCGAAATCGAGACGTTCGGCGGCGGCGCGCATCTCGGTCTCCAGCAACACGATCTGGCGCGGGATGTCGGACAGCGGGATGCCCTTCACGTCGCGCACGGTGGTTTCGGCTTTGCCCACCGGCCGGACCACCGTTTTCGGGGTGATGCCGTGCTGGCGGTTGTACTCGATTTGCACGTCCCGGCGGCGGCCGGTTTCCATCAGGGCCCGGCGCATCGAGACCGTTTCCCGGTCGGCGTAGAGCACCACCTTGGAATCGACGTTGCGCGCCGCCCGGCCGATGATCTGGATCAGGCTGCGTTCGTCGCGCAGGAAGCCTTCCTTGTCGGCATCGAGGATGGCGATGAAGGCCACCTCGGGGATGTCGAGCCCTTCGCGCAGCAGGTTGATGCCGACCAGCACGTCGAACTCGCCGAGACGCAACTGGCGGATGATCTCGATCCGTTCGAGGGTATCGATTTCGGAGTGCAGGTAGCGGCTGCGGATCCCCTCCCGCCCCAGGTAATCGGTGAGTTCCTCGGCCAGCTTTTTGGTCAGCGTGGTCACCAGGGCGCGGTAGCCTGCGGCCAGCACCCGGGCGAGTTCGTTTTTCAGGTCGGCGATCTGGCCGGTGATCGGGCGCACCTCCACCGGCGGATCGATGAGTCCGGTGGGACGGACGATCTGTTCGACCAGTTCGCCGGCAAGGGCCCGCTCGTACTCGGCGGGGGTGGCCGAGACGAAGACCACCTGGCGCATGTAGCGCTCGAATTCGACGAACTTCAAGGGGCGGTTGTCGAGGGCGCTGGGCAGCCGGAAGCCGTAGTCGATCAGGTTTTTCTTGCGCGCCTGGTCGCCGTTGAACATGGCGTGCAACTGGGGGATGGTCTGGTGGCTCTCGTCGATGAAGAGCAGGAAATCCTCGGGGAAGAAGTCGAGCAGGCAGAAAGGGGGATCGCCGGCTTTCCGGCCGTCGAAGTGGCGCGAGTAGTTTTCGATCCCTTTGCAGTAGCCCATCTCCTCGATCATCTCCAGATCGTAGAGGGTGCGCTGGCGCAAGCGGTGGGCCTCCAGGGGGGGGAGGTCGGGGAGGCGCTCTTCCAGTTCCCGGCGGATCGCCGCCAGCGCCCGCCCCTTCTCCCCGGCGTCGATCACGTAGTGGCGGGCCGGAAACACGTAGGCGGCATG
>CAZTNO010000029.1:0-16408 GCA_964614865.1 uncultured Clostridia bacterium | reverse complement strand
ACCACCAGCAGGGTGACGATCACCGCCAGCAGGGTGCGGCCGAAGCCCACTGCGATGCCGATGGCCGATACCACCCAGATGGTGGCGGCAGTGGTCAACCCGTGCACCGAAAATTTGGCCTGGATGATGGCCCCGGCGCCCAAAAAACCGATGCCCGAGACGATCTGGGCCGCCAGCCGGGCCGGGTCGCCGCCGCGGGTGGCGGCGATGTGCACCGAGAGCAGGGTGATCAGGGCGCTGCCCACCGCAATCAACATGTTGGTGCGCAGCCCTGCTTCCTTGTGGGCTGCCTCGCGTTCGAGCCCGATCACCCCCCCCAGGCAGGCGGCGAGCAGGATTCGCAGGATCTCTTCCACAGCGCTACCGCCACAGGAAGGCCAGCAGGAAGAGGCCCATCAGGACCAGCGTGTAGAGGGCGAAGTAGGGGTTCCTGAGCAGTTTCTCGGGCTCTTCGGCGGCGTCGCGGTCGCGGACCGCCTTGAGGATGAAGTAGACCAGGTAGAGGACGATCAGCGGCAAGGACCAGAGCAGGACGCTCAATCGATAGGTCCAGGCAAACCAGGTGAAGGCGATCAGGAAGAGGAGGGCCGATCCCGCCATGAAGGCGATCAGGCCCCGCAGGTTGTAGCTCTGCAGCGACCTGCGGTAGCGGGCGGCGGTTGCATCGGCCAAAAATTGCGTCTCGGCCACCCTTTGTCCCACCCTCAGGAAGTTGCCGAACCCCCCCCCGGCCAGCAGCAGGGAGGCGGGGGGGAATCCGGGGGCGAAGATGGTCCAGCCGATCAGGAAGCGAATCGGGTTGTTTGCAGATTCGGCGGTGGAGTCGAGGTAGGGGATGTCTTTGAAGCGGAGCGGCGGCACGTTGTACAGGAGCCCTGCCAAAAGCAACAGGAAGAGCGCTCCTGCGAGCCGGGGCGGGAAGAAGAACAGGGCGGGGCCCAGCGAACCGGCGGTGAGGAACAGCCAGGCGACCACCAGCCAGCGGATGCCGATCTTCTTTTGCACCAGCGGTCGCTTGTTTTTCCCGGGGTGGAAGGCGTCGAAAGGGGCATCGGTGATCTCGTTGATGATGTAGTTGGCGGTGGAGATGGCCCAGGTGAACAGGAAGGCCAGCAGGGTGTAGAGGGCCAGCGTGGGCCACGCCCCGGGGGGGGGCAGGGTCGGGGCCAGCAGAAAGACGGCGGCAGTGCCCGGCAGGATGGCCAGCGAGCGCGGCCAGCGGTCGAGGCGGAGCGACATCAGGTGGAGTTTAAGCTGCTCGTTTGCGGGCATAGATCTCCCAGGAATCGAAGAGCTGAAGCCGCCAGTTTATCCGCTTCAACGTCTTTTGTAAAGCCGAGAAGCGTTCCAGCGAGGGCCACAACCGGGTGCCCAGGTAGAGCAGCGAGAAATTCCAGCAATAGCGGCGCTTGCCCACCAGATCGAAGCCGTGACGGTCGAGCAGGATGGTCAGGGCCCGCAGCGAGAAGAAGTGCAGGTGGGCGGTGCGATAGTGCCACCAGCGCTTGCCGGCCAGTTTCGCGGCCAGGCTTGCGCCGTCGGGGGTCACCACCACCAGCAGCCCGCCGGGGGCGATCCGTTCCGTGACCCGGGCAATCAGGGCGACCGGGTCGACCACGTGCTCGATCAAATCGAGCAGCGTCACCACGTCGAACGGCGGGGCAGGGGGGAAATCCTCCAGGGTGCCGGCAAAGAGGTCGAGCTTGTAACGCGACTTGGCTTCGAGGCAGAGCGAGGTGGAGGGCTCGATGCCGGTGCCCTGGTAGCCTGCCTGGCGGGCCGCGTCGAGAAAGATGCCCGAGGCGGCGCCCACGTCGAGGATGCGTTTCGCCCCGGGGTGGTACCTGGCGATCTGTTTCAGGATGGGCGAGAAGTTGCGCGCCCGACCCGATGCCTCTTCCCCGTAGGTGGGGTCTTGCAGCCGGTTGTAGAAGTCGATGATCTGTCGCTCGTCGGGGCGGGGGTTGGCGAAGATGAAGCCGCAGGCAGGGCAGCGGTAGAAAGGCCAGCGGGAGCCGTATCTTCGGTCGGTGATGCGAAAATCGTCGGCGGTCAGGTAGGCGGGGTCGATCGAGCCCTCGAGGAATCGCCGGGGCTCGGGATGATCGCAGATCGGGCATTTTTCGGCAAGGGGCATGGGGACAATATACCACAGCCCACGGGCGGCGGCGAGTGTTTTTCGGGCCTCTTCGGAAAGGGGCGGGGCCGGGATTGCGTCCCGGCCTCCCCGGGAGGATCAGCGCCCCCATGACACCCCCAACCCCGTTCTGCCGGAGCCCCGGGTGGTGACCTGTCCGGAAGGCTGGCCCGCCCCGCCGGCGAGCGACGGTGGGTTGGCGGTGGTGCTGGTGGCCCCCGAGATCCCCCAGAATACCGGCAACATCGCCCGCACCTGCGCCGCGTTGGGGGTGCCGCTGCACCTGGTGGGGCCGCTTGGGTTTCGCCTCGACGACCGTCATCTCCGCCGCGCCGGCATCGACTACTGGCCCGCCGTCACCGTTTACGGCCACCACCGCTGGGTGAATTTCCTGGAGTGGAACGAAAGCCGGCCGTTGGCCCTGTTCAGCGCCCGCGGCTCGCAACGATACGATCGGGTGCCCCTCGACCCATTGCCCCGGCTGGTTTTTGGTGGGGAATCGGGGGGGCTGAGCGAGGAGATCGTTCAGAGCTTTTCCGAAAGTCTCTACCGGCTGCCGATGCGTCCCAAGGTCCGCTCGTTGAATCTGGCATCGGCGGCGAGCGTCGTCCTCTACGACGTGCTGCGCCGCCTGGACTTTCCGGGAGTGTGATCCTTGGGCCGTGCCGTCAGGAGCGCCCGCTCAGCGCCAGCCGGTCACGCGATAGAGGTCCGACACCACGGTGATCAGGTAGTTGTAAACGTAGGTCTTGCCATCGCGGGTGATATGGAAATTCTCCAGGTCGCAACCCGCGCCGTTTTCGGCTTTCAAACGCAGCCAGGGTTTCCTCCGGCCGTCGCCCAGGTTCAGCCGGAATACCTCGAGGGGAAGGCTGCCTTTCGGGAGCACGTAGACGTGTTCGCCGTCACGGTCCCACTGGCGCACCCGGTCGCCCGCTTGCAACCCGGGGATTTCCCGGCCCGGATCGTCAGGGCCGGCGTAGATGCGCGGCAACTCGCCGGGAAGCGCCGAGATCACGGCTTTGCCGTCGGGGGAGAGGGCGCAACCGTCGTGGACCTGTTCGGGAGTGATGGGCCGGGCCAGGCCGCCATCGAGCGGCTGGAGGAACAAGCGCATCTTGCCTCCTGGCAAGTTGCCTTTCAAAACCAGCGCCTGGCCATCGGGAGAAAAGGCCAGCACCCAGTTCAATCGCACCTTCGTGGTCAAGATTTGCGGACGACCCGCTCCTGTCGGGACCAGCTGGATGGCATAGTAGGAGTTTTCCACCGGTTCCAGGGCGCTCATACTGCCGTCTTCGGACAAGCAATAGGGGCCGCGGCCGGCAAGTTTGACCGCGGGCGAACCGTCGGCGGTGCGCAGGTAGGTCGCATCGCCGCGGGCCTTCGGCTCGAGGTCGCGGTCGAGCAGCAACAGCCGCCTGCCGTCTTGGGACAGACCGTACACCACACTTTGATCCAGCCAGGACAGATCGCGTTCCTCGGCACCCGCCAGCCCCAGTTTCAGGGCGTAGCGCTGTCGACCCTGGACCACGAGCATCTCCCCGCCTGAATTGATGTCCCAGATCATCGGCGTCATGGGGGTGGACATGAGGCGCTGACTTTTCCCTTTCAGGTCGGACCACTGGATGGTGTTGCCTATACAGCTGGTGCTGCCGTAATAGACGATGCGTTCGCTCTCGGGATCCCAATGCGGTGAGTAAAGGGTCGCCAGGCCACCTGTCAGCAGGCGTGGCCCCTTTTCGTCGATCACCCAAAGTTCGCGTTCGGAGGATTCGTTCTGGCGGCAGAAGCAGAGCTTCCGGTTGTCGGGGGCCAGGTCCATTTCCCAAATCCAGGTCTGGGAACGATAGCGGACAGTGCCCAGAGGCCATTCGATGCGATACTCGTTCGAACCGTCCTGTCGGGCCAAGGTGATGGCGCAGAGCTCCTTCCCGCCCGGAGTCCAATCGGCGCTCAAAACATTGTCCAGAACCTCTTTGGCCGTGCCGTCGGGGAAAACCCGCACCAGCTTCCCCGTGTCCATCCAGCTTCCCGGAACCTTACGCAGATGCTGTATGATCGCCAGTTCGCCGGCGCTGGAAACGGCCAGGATTTTGGCATCTTCCACGGCAACAAGCTGCGGCCCCGCCTCGCGAGACACCCAGAGCTGATGGGTTCCCTGCTCCGAAAGGGTGGAGTAGGCGTAGTTTCGCCCGTCGGGAAGGAAGCGGGCGGCGACGATCGGGCGGCTTATATGGCTGATCCGTTCGAACTCCGGCAAAGGTTTTTTGCCGGAGGACAAGAAAAGCCATGACAGCCCGAATCCCAGGGCGAGCGTCAGCAGGGCTCCTGCCAGCAACAGCCCCCTGCGTGTTTTGGCTGGAGCCGGCGTTTTGGCGGGGCTGGACAGCGAGATCCCGCTGGACTGGGCCAGATTCTCCAGGTCGTAGGCCAAATCGCGGGCGCTCTGGAAGCGAAGCTCGGGGTCCTTTTCCAGGCAGTGGGCCAGGGTACGGAGCAGGGCGGTGGAATACCCGATTTCGGGGAGGGTGGGCGTTGGGGGCTCGTCATGCAGAATGGCGGCCATGGTCTCGGCACTGGAGTCGCCCTTGAAGGGGAGGGCGCCGGTCAACATCTCGTACAGGACAATGCCCAGCGCGAACAGGTCGCTGCGACCATCGAGCGGCTGGCAACGCACCTGCTCGGGGCTGAGATAGGAGACCGTGCCCATGATCATTCCCGTCTCGGTGTTCCGGGATGAGTCGCCGGCAGTGTCGTCGGTTGCGGCTTTGGCCAAACCGAAGTCCAGGATTTTCGTCCCTTCGCGGGTGAGAAAGATGTTGGCGGGCTTGAGGTCGCGGTGAATGATCCCTTTGGCGTGAGCGGCGGAAAGGCCGCGGGCAGCCTCGGCGGTAATTCGCATGGCTTGCGCGGCAGGAATGGGCCCCCGCATCAGGCGATCCTTCAGCGACTGCCCCTCCAACAACTCGCACACCAGGAAATGACGGCCCTCGTGAACGCCCACGTCGTAGAGGGCCATGATGTGGGGGTGGCTGAGGGCGCTGATGGCGCGGGCCTCCTGCTCGAAACGCCTGGCCCAACGGGGTTCGCTGGCGTACTTGCCGGCAATCAGTTTGATGGCCACATCGCGCCCCAGGCGCGTGTCACGCGCCCGGTAGACCACGCCCATGCCGCCCTTACCCAGGGGGGAGAGGATCTCGAACGGGCCGATTTGCGGGGGGATCGGCCCGTCAATGATCTTTTCGGTCACTTGGCCTTGCCGGTTCCAGTTTTCCACCTGGCCATTATAAAAACGAACAGGGCCTGCGTCAATGTCGGGGGGAGCATTGGGGTCAGGTCTCCAGATTCCAGGAATCAGGGGAGCATTGGGGTCAGGTCTCCAGATTCCAGGAATCATATTTCAAAAACACTAAATGTGCTAGAATGCCGGCAAGGTGATCCATGGACAAGAACGTTCCCAATCATTCCTGTGTGGCCTGCGGGGGCAAAGAAGTTTGTTTCGGCTACCTGGGGGCCGGGGGCTCCACTTTTGTCCCCAGCGGAGTCTTTACCATGGCCGGCTACCGCACCCGCGCCTACGTTTGCCTGCACTGCGGGGCCATCCACGAATACCTCCCCCCCGACAAACTGGAGGCCTTGCGCCACAAGTTGGCCGAGCGCTGATCCTCTCTTTCTGAGGAAAAGCGACAGGGGCGTGACGGTCGCTGGATCTTTTTTCACTGTTCGTGCGTTAGAGGGGTAGGAATCCCAAACTCAGGAGGGCACGAATGGTGAAAAAGATCGTCTTCACGACCCTAATGGTGATGCTGATTGTGGCCGGTTGGGCCGACA
The DNA here is from genome assembly GCA_964614865.1 of uncultured Clostridia bacterium. GTDB lineage: Bacteria > Acidobacteriota > Aminicenantia > UBA2199 > UBA2199 > CAZTNO01. The sequence goes on along the minus strand of CAZTNO010000029.1, from coordinate 10,440 downwards.
GTACGGTGAACAAGTCGATTCATATCGCTGCGCAACGGCAAGTGGCGGATAAAGTCAATTCAGTCAACGGGTCCATCACCATCGGTACCGGGGCTGTGATCCAGGGCGATGTGGAGACCGTCAACGGCGGCATCGACATTGAACGGGGGTGCCGGATCGAAGGCCAGGTGGAGACTGTCAATGGCGGGATCGACGTGGCTGCCGACTCTCGGATCTCCGGGGGGGTTGAGACTGTGAACGGTCATGTCGGCCTGGAACCCGGGGTACAAGTGGCTCGGGGAATCGAAACGGTGAACGGCCCTATCGCACTCACCTCGGCCACGGTGAACGGGGGCATTGTCACGGTCAATGGCGGCATCGACTTGCGCGAGCACTCCCGGGTGGGCGGCGGCATCCTGATCCGCAAATCCCGCGGCACCTCGTTCTTCAACTGGCTCAGGAAGGCTTTCGGGGGGCACAAGGGGAAGATCACCATTCAGCTTCAAGGGGGATCGGTGGTAGAAGGGGGGATCCGGGCCGAAGCGGACGACCGCGAGGTCGAAGTGATCGTCGACAGTGGCAGCGAGCTCCAGGGCCCGGTAAGCAACGTGAAGGTGATCAAACGCTGACCAGAGAATTCCCGCGGACCGGCGGGGCGTGATCAGATCGTCGAATTGACAACCTCCGGTTGGGGCGCTATACTCGGACGGTCCGGGGGGACAGCGCTCCCGGTCTAGCGGGGTGCCTATGATCCGGTTTCTCTCTATTCGCAATAACCGTCGGGATTGCTGAAGCAAAATGGCCTTCGTCAGTCCTGAATTGTTCGAGCCCGCGCCGACCGCTACCATCATTCACGCCTACAACAGCGATGGTGTTTCGCTGGTCACCCTCTCCGACGAAGAGATCTGGAAGGTGGTCGAGTCTTCGGGAGCCCACCTGATCGGCCAGCCCAACATGCAGCCGCGGGTGCTGTGTATGGATCGCTTTATCGCCGAACGGGGGGTGCGCATCAGCCAGGTCGAGCAATCGCTGGCCATCGAGGAGTCCCACGCCAGCTATTTCTGGGAGCGCCAGGTGATCGGGGAGAGTTCCTTCGACATGGCCACCATGGAGGTCAACACCTGCGGCGATTCGCTCAGCCCCAAGGTACTGGCCAGCTTCCTCGACTGTTGCGATTACCCCGAGCTCGTTTCATTCACTTTTTTCGCCCCGACCCCCTTGCTCAAAGGATACCAGATCAACGACCGCGAATCGCTGATCCGCGAGTGCTTTCTCGATCCCGCCGATTGCTACTCACGCTACGTGGTGAATTGCCCGCCCCCGATCGACATCCCCACCGGAAAGATGTTTTTGGCCGAATTGTATCGCAAGGATATCGAGGGGCTGGTCAACGACCTGCGCCGGGACGTGCGCCGTCGCTACTCGCTCCATGCCATCAAGCTCACCCGCTCCGACCGCAAGGTCAAACTGGTGGTCAATTCCCAGCAGGAAGAGTACCTGGCCTGTGCCCTGTACGATTGCGACCCCAAGTTCATCGCCGCCATCTGCGATCCGCGGGTGCGCGAGGACGATGCCCTGTACGAGTTGGAAGACTGTTTCGACGATGTCATCCTCTCCACCGACACCCCGTTCCAGTTCGACCACGACTTCGATCCTCCCGGGTATACCGGGGTCTGGGTGACGGGGGGGACCGGGTACGTCGCCTTGCATGTCACCCCCGGCAAGGTGGGCCAGACCGACAACTTCGTCGAGTTCTGCGCCTACATCCACCCCAGCATGTGGGTGTTCGACCGCGAGTCGCTGGTGCACGTGATGTGGCCGATCCTGCGGTTGTTTCAACCCAAGCGGGCCGAGATCCACTACCGGGTTTCGTCGCGCAACATCACCCGTTCGCGGGGTCTGCAGCAGAAGTTCATCAAGAAGAGACTCGGAGGTCTCGGCTATTCCCACCGCGAGATGACCTCGCACTACGACGAGTCGTTCGGCCGCACCTTTTTTCATCTCAACATCGAACGCAAGTGAGCGTACCCCGGGTCGCCATCGATGTCCGCATCGTCCAGTCCCTTGCCACCGCCCCGTTGATCGCCCTCTACGAGGATGCCGGATGGTGGGAGCCAGGCCAGGGTGACAACGAAGCGCTGGCCTCGAAAATCGTCGAAGGTTCGTTTGCCTTTGCCGCGGCTTTTTCCGGTGAACGCCTGGTCGGCATGGCCCGCTGCATCTCCGACGGGGTGTCCGATGCATATATCCAGGATGTCACGGTGCACCACGATTTCCGCCGCCAGGGGATCGCTTCGCTCCTGGTAAGGGCACTGCTCGACCACCTCCACCAGCACCGGATCGGCTGGATCGGCTTGATCGCCCAGCCAGGCAGCGAATCTCTCTACCAGCAACTCGGTTTCACGAGGATGATCGATCATGTCCCCATGCACCACGATGCCCCCCGCTGACCCGCTCACCCTGGCTTCGTTCCGGCCGTTCGAGCTCGCCGACCGGGTCCTGATCGAGCAGGCCCTTCCCCGCGAATTGGCCGAATTCTGCGATTTCAACTTCAACAACCTGTTCGTCTGGGGGCGGGTGTTGGGCGCGGGGTGGCGCCCCTACCGGCAATGGATCCTCCTCTACAACGCCGCCACCGGCAACCTGGCCATGCCGCTCGGCCCCTGGCCCGAAGTCTCCGACCTGGTCGAACTGGCCGAGGAGATGAAACGGGCGGGGGGGAGCGGCCGGATCGCCCTGGTGCCGGAGGAGTTCGTCCAAAAGCATCCCGAACTGTCCGACCGGTTCGAAGTCACCGACGATCCCGACAATGCCGACTACGTCTACCGCAGCGACCATTTGGCCGAGTTGCGCGGCAACCTTTTGGCCAAGAAGCGGAACCTGGTCTCGCAGTTCCTGCGCAGCTACCCCGACTACCAGTGCCGCACTTTTCCGGTCGGCTCCACAACCCAGTGCATGGCACTGATCGATCGTTGGGAAGAGGACAAAGGGGGGGGGAGCCCCGACCTCGAAATCGAACGCCAGGCGTTGATGATGGCCCTGGAGAATTACGCCCCCCTGGGATACGAGGGGCTCTGTCTGCATGTCGGAGAAACCCCGGTGGCCCTGGCCATTTTTTCCCCCCAGACCTCCGACATGATCACCGTCCACTTCGAGAAGTTCGACCGGCGGTTCAAGGGGGCAGCCCAGATGATCAACCGCGAAACGGCCCGGGCCATCCAACGGAGATTCAACTGGATCAACCGGGAACAGGACATGGGAGACGAAGGGCTCCGCCAGGCGAAACGCTCCTACGGGCCCGCCCGGATGTTGCTCCCCAGGATCCTCACTCCCCGGTAGAACGGGTCAGAGCAGGTCGTACCCCTCGAGCGCTTTCTTGCCGGAGCGGCGTCTGCTCCTGAGGTCGCGCTGGCTTGTCGTCGTCCGGGAGTGGGGGGGAGGAAGCGGGAGTTTTCTGGGCAAGGAAGTGGGGGGGAGGTCCTTGCGCAGGCTTTTCATCACCGTCACCGACCCGTCCGCTTCGAGGGTCAGAGTCACCCTCTCCAAATCCTCGTCGAACCACGTTTCGAAGAACCGAATCAGCTCCTCCCGATCGTGAAACTCCACCTCACTGCGCATTGTCCTCCCCCTGTCATATAGAGTGAGTGGCCCCGCGGTTTTTTTCAACTGTCAGGTTTCCGGCATTATTTTCCGACGAGTGTGTTTTTTTTCCAACGACTTTCGTCCTCCGGGGGGGGAAAGCCTCTCCTGACTTGAAATCGAAACATGGTACGGAAGTTGCTTGTCAGTTGGTGAGGAGACACGATGAAAAACGGGATTTACACGTCGACGGCCGGCATGATGGCGGCGATGGAGCGGCTGGACGTACTGGCCAACAACATCGCCAACGTCGACACGCCGGGGTTCAAGGCCGACATCCCCTTCGAACAGGTGTTGCGGACCCTCGGGGGCGGAGCCGCTCCCGGCAAGGAACAACCGATCCTGGCGGGCAGCCGGGCCAACCTGGCGGCGGCGACGGTGAAAACCACCGGCCGTCCCTTGGACCTGGCCTTCACCGCGGCCGAAGGGTTCTTTGCCATCCGCGGCCCCGATGGCCAGACCTTGTACACCCGCAACGGTTCTTTCTCGTTGAACTCGCAACGCGACCTGGTCACTTCCGAGGGTTATCCGGTTCTCGACACCTTCGGCAAGCCCATTCGCCTGGTCGGCGAAAAGGTCGAGTTCGCTGCCGGCGGCGAAATCCACGTGGATGGACAATACCTGACCCGGCTCAAGGTGGTAAATATCCAGGATGCCTCCCAGGTCGAGAAGGTCGGCTACAACCTCTTCCGTTATCTGAAGGAGGGGGAACCGGGCGCCCTGGCAACTCCTGCCATCACCACGGGGTCGCTGGAGGCGGCCAACGTCAACATCGTCGGCGAGATGGTCTCCCTGATCCAGGTGCAAAGGGCCTTCGAATTCCAGAGCCGGGCCCTCGACACCATCCTGAACCAGTCGCTGAAGCGCACCGTGTCCGATTTGCCCAGACCCGTCTGATAAGGAGCCCACATGATCCGATCCCTGTTCACCGCCGCTTCCGGGATGCAAGCCGAGAACCTGAACATCGACGTCATCGCCAACAACCTGGCCAACGTCAACACCACCGGCTTCAAGAAGTCGCGCGCCGAGTTCGAAGATCTCCTCTATCAGACCATTCGCGAGCCCGGAGCCCGTTCGACCATCTCCACCGAGATCCCGACCGGGGTCCAGGTCGGGCTCGGGGTCAAGCCGGTCGCCGTGAACAAGGTGTTCACCCAGGGCAACTTCAAGCATACCGGCAATTCGCTCGACGTGGTCATCGAGGGCGAGGGCTTCTTCCAGGTCACCCTGCCCGACGGCAATATCGCGTACTCCCGCAGCGGCAGTTTTTCCCGCGATTCGACAGGGCGCATCGTGACCAACGAGGGGTACCCGCTGGAGCCTTCGATTGCCATCCCCGCCGATGCCACCGCCATCACCATCGGCAACGACGGCACGGTCTCGGTCACCCGCCCGGGCGAGACCACCGCTACCGAGGTGGGGACCATCCAGCTGGCCAAGTTCATCAACCCCGGTGGGCTGAAGAGCCTGGGCAAGAACATGTTCAGCAACACCCAGGCTTCGGGCGATCCGATCCAGGGGACGGCCGGGCTGGAGGGATTTGGGACCATCTCGCAGGGGTTCCAGGAGATGTCCAACGTCGACATGGTCGAGGAACTGGTCAACATGATCGTGGCCCAGCGTTCTTACGAGACCAACGCCCGCACGATCCGCGCCGCCGACGAGATGCTGCAGCGCGTGATCAACCTCGGCCGATGAACGCCCGGTTGCTGTGGTTGCTGTTGCTTGCGGTCATGCTGGCACCGCTGGATTCGGCCACCCTCACCGTTCGGGCCCAGGCCACGGTGGCGGGCGATGTGGTCCGGCTCTCCGACCTGGCCGAGCCCGGCAGCGATATTCCCGAATCAGCCCGTCGCCTGGTGATCGCCGCGGCTCCGGTGCTGGGCGGGGAGACGGTGATTGGCAGCCCCGAGATCCGCGACCGCCTCGACGGCAACGGATTCTCGGCCATCCTGCTCAAGGGGGCCCCGCGGGTGCGGGTGGCCCGGCGCGGTCGTCAGATCCACGGCGATTTCTTTGTCCCCATCTTGCGCGGATTCGTCGTCGAGCACACCCCCTGGGGCCAGGATGCCCGGGTGGAGGTGTCGCTTTCCCGCCCGTTGGTGATTCCCGAAGGGGAGATCGAATGGCGGGTCCTCCCTCCGCCGGGAGAAGACTTTCTGGGCACGATGCTGGTGCAGGTGAAGGGGCTGGTCGAGGGGGAAGAGGTCTTCTCGGAATGGTTGTCCGCCCGGGTGCGGGTTGAATGGACGGTGGCCGTCAGCAATCGCTCTCTGCCGAAAGAGACCCCCATCGCCGCCGCCGATGTCCGCTGGGAGAAGCGGGAGATCACCCCTTCCACCGCCGGGGCGCTGCGCCGCCAGGAAGAGGTGGTGGGGCGCCGGCCCGAACGGATGATCCCCGCCGGAGCGGTGATCACCGCCGCCCTGATCGGCCAGGAGCTCCTCGTTCGTCGCGGATCTCCGGTGAGCCTGAGAGGGGAGGGACGGGGGATATCGGTTTCCCTGTCAGGGACCGCGCTCAGCGATGGTCGTCTGGGCGATCGTATCCGGGTACTCAATCCCGCGTCGCAACGGATCGTATCCGCCGAGGTGACCGGCCAGGGGCAGTTGTCAGTGAGGGTCGAATGAAAACCTACTTGTGGATCGCGATTTGGCTGGCGTCGTTGGTTCCGTTGCTGGCAGACGATACCGCCGGGCGCCGGGCGTCGTTGTGGCAGGCCAATGCCATGGTCAACACCCTGTATACCGACCCCAAGGCCCGCTCGGTGAACGACATCGTGATCATCAAGATCAGCGAGGCGTCGACCGCGTCCAACAAGGCCGGCCTGAGCACCAGCAAGAAATCATCCTCGCGGATGGGCATCGACGCCTTCATGGGGCTGGAAAAGGCGCTGAAAGGCAAGGTGGTGGCCGATTTCGATCCGGCCAACATGTTCGGTGGATCGACCTCCAACACCAACGTCGGAGCCGGCGAAAGCACCCGCGAAACGGCGTTGGAGACCTTCATCGCCGCCCGGGTGGTCGATGTCATGCCGGGAGGCAATTTGACCGTCGAGGCCCGCAAGGAGATCATGGTCAACCATGAAAAGCAGACCGTGGTGCTGCGTGGTTTGATTCGTCCCCGGGACATCGGCTATGACAACATCATCGAATCGAGCCGTATCGCCGACATGCAGATCAACTTCGCCGGCAAGGGGCCTGTGTCCGAGCAGGCCCGGCGCGGCTGGCTGAGCTGGATCCTGAGCGTGGTCTGGCCTTTCTAGGCGGGAAACATGATGAAAAAGATCCTGATCTCCACGTTGCTTGCCCTGGCCGTATCGCTCGCCGGGATGGATGTCCGCCTCAAGGATATCGCCGCCTTTGCCGGAGTCCGCGACAACCAGCTGTTCGGCTACGGGGTGGTGGTGGGGCTCGAGGGGACGGGCGACACCACCCAGAACAAGTTCACCTTCCAGACCATCGCCAACTACTTCGAGCGCATGGGCACCACCGTCAAACCGAGTGATTTCCAGATGCGCAACACGGCCTCCGTCGCCCTGACCGCGGTTCTCCCCCCCTTCCCCCGGGCCGGGAGCAAGATCGATGTCACCGTCTCTTCGATCGGTTCGGCCAAGAGCATCCAGGGCGGGGTCCTGATCGCCGCCACCTTGCTCGGGCCCGACGGCCAGGTCTATGCGGTGGCCCAGGGGCCCGTTTCGATCGGCGGCTTCAACGCTTCCCAGGGAGGAGCGGGAGTATCCAAAAACCACAGCACGGTGGGCCGCATTCCCGGCGGAGCCCTGGTGGAACGGGAGATCCCGTTCGATTTCAACTCCCAGTCCAGTTTGACCCTGGTCCTGAATCAGGAAGATTTCACCACCACCACCCGGGTGGTGGAAACCATCAACCGGTCGCTGGGGGGCGAAATCGCCTCGGCGGGCGACTCCCGCACCATCCAGATCCAGATCCCCGAATCCCACCGGGGGCGCATGGTTCAGCTGGTTTCGGCTCTGGAGAACCTGGTGGTCACCCCCGACAACAAGGCCCGCATCGTGGTCAACGAGCGCACCGGGACCATCGTCTTTGGCGACAACGTCAAGGTGGGGCGGATCGCCCTGGCCCATGGCGGCATCTCGGTGACGGTGCGCACCGAGCAACTCGTGTCGCAGCCGGCCCCGTTTTCGCAGGGGCAGACGGTGACCGTGCCCCAGGATTCGGTGGATGTCAAGGAGCCCGAGGCGCGCTTCGCCATGATCGAGAGCGGGGCCACCATCGGCGACCTGGTCAAGGTGCTCAATACCCTCGGCGTCACCCCGAGAGACATCATCGCCATCCTGCAGGCGGCCCAGAATGCGGGGGCCATCTCGGCCACCCTGGAGGTAATCTGACCATGGCCGGCGGACTTCGCTCTATCGATCCGGGCCTGGCTACTTCGCTCTCCCTGGGATCTTCTGCGGTGGAGTCGGCGGGGTTGGATTTGCGTTCACTCGACAGCGGCAACCGGACCGAGAAGATCTCCCGGATCGCCGTCCAGTTCGAGCAGATCATGATTCAAACCCTGCTCAAGACCGCCACCATGGAGGACGAGGAGGGCGACAAGGAGTCGGGCGGTCTGGGCATCACCCTCGATTCCACCCGGGATTTGCGCACCCTGATGCTCTCCCAGCACGTGGCGGAGAACGGCGGCTTTGGCCTTGCCGCGGTCATTCGCCAGCAGATCGAAGACGCGTACGGGAACGCAAAAGCCCCCGCAACCTCTTCGTTGAAGTTGCCCCCGGCAGCCAAGAGCACCTTCCATCTCGCCCCCAACCAGCTGGCCATGCCCGTCGCCAACGCCCGCACCAGTTCCGGTTTCGGCTTTCGCCAGGATCCGCTGCAAGGGGACGTCCGGTTTCATCGCGGCATCGATTTTGCCGTCGCCGAAGGGACCCCGGTGCACAGCGCCTCCACCGGACAGGTGGTGTTTTCTGGTTGGAAGCCGGGGCTGGGGCACACCGTGGAGGTGCTGCACGAATCGGGATTGGTGACCCGCTACGGGCACAATTCGACGTTGAAAGTGGAGGTGGGAGATCGGGTGGATTTGGGAACGGTGGTCGCCCTGTCGGGGTCGAGCGGGCGGTCGACCGGCCCTCATCTTCATTTCGAAGTGTTGCGGGAAGGCGTTCCGCAGGACCCTCGCGAACTGATGGCTTCGGGGCCGGCTTATGTTTTGGCCGGAAATGCCGAACTATCAGTGGACAAAGCTTGACCTGGAGGCAACCATGAAGATTCGACCCGATCAGATGCCCAACGTAGACCCGGAGCGGTTGACTTCCGCCGAGCCCCGGTCGAGCCAGCTTTTGTCCACCTCGAGGGAAACCCCCACCGAAGACCGCGTGGAGCTTTCCTCCCAGGCACTGGACCTCAAGCGTCTCGACCAGGCGGTACGCGACCTCCCCGAGGTGCGTGGCGCCAAAGTGGAGGCCATCCAGTCGCAGATCGCTGCCGGGACCTACACCGTCTCCGGCCAAGCCGTGGCGGCCCGCATCATGGAGGAGGCTGTCGACCAGACAGTCTGAACACCACCATGGCAGACGTGGGCAAGGTCAATGGGAAAATGGCTCCGGCGTTTCCACTGAAGCGTCGCGGCACCGATCCCCTCCAGCCCGAAAGCACCGAGATCCAGTTCAGCCAGGAACTGGCCCAGCACGACTTGCTGGTTTCCGAGACGGTGCAGGCTGCCGAGATGGCCGAGTCCATGGTGATCCGCGACCAGTCGAGAGGACGCCAGCCAGGCCAGCAGGGAGAGAAACGCGAGCGGAATGAGGAGGGGGAACAAGACGAAACGGGGGAAGAACCGATCGTCGACCTCGAGGTGTGACATGAATGAACCTTATCTGAGTTTCTACCGGTTGTTGGAAGAGGAGGCCGCCGCCCTCACCCAGGCCTCCGACTTGCTCTCCGATCTGCCTGAGCGGCTCGGCGGGGAAGAGATCCTGACCCGGGAGTTCAGCAACGTGCTGGAGCGACTGGAAGTCAGGATGCTCCGTCTGCATGGGCAAAAGCAGGATACGATCCGCCAGTTGGCCGGATTGCTCGAGGTGCCCCCCTCCGGGGTCACTTTCGCCCTGCTCGCCACCCGCGGCCACCCCGAATTCGCCGGGATCGGCGTGGCCCTGCTCAGGCTGGCCCGCGATTTGAACCGGCAGATCTTCCGGTTGACCGTTTTCCTGAAAAACCAGCGCCGTTTCCAGCAGGAGTGGGCCCAGTTGAACCGCTTCCTGTCCGGCGAAACCTATTCGGCTCAAGGGGAGCAAAACTCCGTTTCTCATCGGGGTTGGACCCGGGAGGCCTGACATGATGAACCTGTTTTCCGCCCTGCAATTGGGGAAAGATTCGCTGTTGACCTACCAGCAGCTGTTTCAGATGGTGGGACACAACATCGCCAACGTCAACACCGAGGGGTATTCGCGGCAGATCGCCGAGCTGGACAGCGTTGCTCCCGAAACCCTGGGCTACCGGTCGTCGGGGCGCGGGGTCGATTTGGCCCAGATCTTTGCGGTCCGTTCCCAGTTCATCGACACCCAGATCATCGACAAGCAGCAGGTTCAGAGCCGCAATACGGCCATGCGGGAAGCCCTCGAGCCGATCGAGGCCCTCTTCTCCGAAGCCCAGCAAAACGGCCTTTCGGACAGCCTGGGTCAGTTCTTCAGCAAGTGGTCCGACGTGGCCAACCAACCCACCGACCTGGCCACCCGGGAAGAGATGGTCCGCAACGCGCAGACCCTGGGTTCGCGCATCGCCGGACCCTATCAGGACCTTTCGTCCCAGCAGACTCTTCACAACGAGAAAATCGCCATCA
>CAZTNO010000028.1:0-16476 GCA_964614865.1 uncultured Clostridia bacterium | reverse complement strand
CGGCGGGCCGGGCCCCTTTGGGAAATCGTTGCCCCCGGCAGTTGCCCCCCTCGCCCGATCGGGCTACAATGAGGCCATGAGAACGGAAACCGATTTGCTGGGGCAGGTTTTGCTGGCTGACGATTACCCTTTCGGCATCCATACCTTCCGGGCCAGCGGAAACTTCGCCTTTTCCACAGAGCGCATCCGGTCCGACTGGTTTGCCGCTTTGATCGTGGTGAAGAAGGTCGCCGCCCTTGCCAACCTCGAGGCGGGGTTGCTCGATCCCAAGTTGGCGACGGGGATCGCAGCCGCCTGCGACGAGATCCTGGCAGAGGTTCCCCGTTACCTCCCCCCCCTCCATCCCTATCAGGGCGGAGCCGGGACCTCGCTGAACATGGCGGCCAACGAACTCGTGGCCAACCTGGCCCTGCGCCGACTCGGTTTTCCTTTCGGTCGCTACGACGAGATCTCACCGCTGGACCACGTCAACCTGTCGCAGTCGACCAACGACACCGTGCCGACCGCGTTGCGTATCGCCGTGGTCGGGGGGCTGCACCGCTTGCATGACAGCTGCGAGGAGCTGCTGCGGGTTTTGCAAAGCAAGGAGCGCGAGTTTGCTCCCCTGCTCAAGGTGGGGCGCACCGAGCTCCAGGACGCCATGCCGATGTCGGTCGGGCAGGAGTTCTCGGCCTGGGCGGAGGGGGTGTCCCGCTTCCGCTGGCGGCTCGACAAGGCGGTGGACTGGGTGCGCGAGATCAACCTGACGGGCACCGCAATCGGCACCGGCATCAACGCCGATCGCGGTTACAGCCGGGCGGTGATCGATCTTCTCCGGCAGGAGACCCGCGAGCCCCTCGCCCTGGCCCGGAACCTGATCGATGCCACGGCCAACCTCGACCCGCTCGTGGAGGTGTCGGGCCTCGTGCGCACCGGGGCGGTGACGGTGAAAAAGATCGCTGCCGATTTCCGCCTCCTCTCCTCGGGGCCCCGTTGCGGATTCGGCGAGCTCGAATTGCCCCCGCTGCAGGCCGGGTCGTCGATCATGCCCGGCAAGATCAATCCGGTGATGCCCGAGGCGGTCGAACAGGTCTGCCTGGTGGTGATCGGCGGAGACCAGGTGATCGCCGTGGCCGCCGCCGAGAGCAATCTGCAGCTGCCCCAGTTCCTCCCTCTGGTGGGCCACACCCTGTTGACCAACCTGGAGCTGCTGGCCGGGGCCTTGACCGGTCTGGGCAAGACCGCAGCGGCGATCACCGCCGACAAAAAACGCCTCGCCGCCCTGGTCGACCAGTCGTTTGCCGCCGCCACCTTGCTGGCCCCGGTGATCGGCCATGAGCGGGTGGCCGCCCTGGTAGCCGAGGCCCGGCTGAGCGGGGAAGGGGTGCTCACGCTGATTCGCAGGCAGAACCTGCTGTCCGGCGAACAGCTGGACCGGCTGCTCACCCCCGAGATGATGGCGGCTCCGGGCATGCCCCTGCTGGAGGGAACCGATGGAGAGTAAGACCATGCGGGGCGATCGCCTGCACATCGGCTTCTTCGGAAAACGCAACGCCGGCAAATCCTCGTTGATCAACGCGGTCACCGGCCAGTCGGTGGCCATCGTCTCCGAGGTGCCGGGCACCACCACCGATCCGGTGTTCAAATCGATGGAGCTGCAAGGGCTGGGGCCGGTGGTGCTGATCGACACCGCCGGCATCGATGACCGCGACGACCGGCTGGGGATCGAACGCAAGCGCAAGGCCGCCGAGATCCTGGAAAAAACCGATCTGGCCCTGCTGGTGATCGACGCTGCTGCTGTGGACTTCACCTTCGAAGAGGAGCTGCTGGCAAAGTTTGCCGAGCGCCAGATCCCGGTGATCCTGGTGGTCAACAAAACCGATCTGACCCTGTCCTCCGAAACCGCCCGCTGGCTTTCGCAACGGCCCTCGGTGCGCTTGTCGGCCGCCACCGGCCGCGGGGTGGAGGAGCTCATCCCGCGCATCCTGGAGGTCGCCCCGCGCGAATGGGAGCCCCCCTTCCTGCGCGACCTGGTGAGCCCCGGCCAGGTGGTGCTGCTGGTGGCCCCGATCGACCTGGGGGCACCCAAAGGCCGGCTGATCATGCCCCAGGTGAAAGCGTTGCGGGATGCCCTCGATGGCGATGCCCTGCCGATGATGGTCAAAGAGCGGGAACTGCGGGCCGCCCTGGCCTCGCTCAATAAGCCGCCCGCCCTGGTGATCACCGATTCCCAGGTGTTTCCCCAGGTGGCCGCCGATGTGCCGGAAAACGTTCCTCTGACCTCGTTTTCCATCCTGTCGATCCGGCAAAAGGGGGATTTGCGGCGGATGGTCGAGGGGGTGCTGGCGGTCAAGACGCTGCGTCCCGGCGACCGGGTGTTGATCGCCGAATCGTGCTCTCACCACCCCCTGGAAGACGACATCGGCCGGGTGAAGATCCCCCGCTGGATCAACCAGTACGTCGGCGGCGGGGTGCAGATCGACACCGTGCCGGGGAGCAGTTATCCCGCCGAACTCGCCCAGTACAAACTGGTGGTCCATTGCGGCGCCTGCACCCTGAGCCGTCGGGAGATGCTGCGACGGCAACGACTGCCCGAGGAACTCGGCGTGCCGATGACCAATTACGGGGTCCTCATCTCTTTTCTGAAATCGGTCTTTCCCCGCGCCCTGCGCCCCTTTCCCGAAGTCTACTCGCTGTTCGAGCCGCGGCGACAGGAACTCGACGTCACCGCGCGCCGCCATCTGGCCCGCGGGGCCGAAGGGTAGGGGGCAAGGGGAAGGCCGGCACCGCGGCTGGCCCTGGAAACGCAACCAATTGCCGTGAAATCGGGTCTTGGGGGGTATACCTGTCTGGGAGGACGATGGCTCACCGTGAACGACCGCTGCCCGGGATGGAAATGGACGCTCACCCGGGGAAACGCCTGCGCCTGGTTTTCTGGCTCTTTTCGCTGCTGGTTCACGGCGCGGCGATCGGCTGGCTGCTCGGCGTGCGCTACGAGATCCCCGTCTGGCACGAACCGTCCCCCCCGGTCGAGGTGGTGCTGGGAGGGCCGGGCCGGCTGATCGTTGCCGTGGATAGCCCCCGAAAGCCGAAGATATCCGGTTATTCCCGATTATCGCGCTCTGGTAGATCTAGCCGCCCCGTCTCCCACCCTCCCCGGGCACAGGGAAATGTCGGCGAACCCCGATCGGTCGGGCTCGACGATGCGGTGGCCAGCAGGAAAGACCAGGAGGTGGAGTTCGCTTTGCCGGGGCCGGGCCGCGGGGCGGGAAGCGATCCGGTTGCCGGTGCCGGGCCCCTTCCCCCGTCGATGTTTCCCAGCCCCCTGTCGGGGCGGGACGGGAGGGGGGCAGGTGGCGCGCCGACCTCGGTGGAACGGGCGATCCGGCTGACTGAACGGCGTGCTGACCTGCTCCGTCGCTGGGCCGGGCGGGTGGTGGCGGGGATCGATCGCCGCTGGCAGTTGCCGGTCGAGAGCCGCCGGGGGACGTTTGGAACGGTGGGGCTTTCCGCCACCTTCGATGCCAACGGCACCCTGGAAAAGGCGGCCGTGGTCCGTTCGTCGGGGCATCCGGCCCTCGACCGGGCCGCTCTGGCAGCCCTGGTTCCCGGCACCCGGTTCGACCCCCCCCCTGCGGTGGATTTGCTGGATGGACCGATCCAGGTGACTCTCGTTTTTCGCTACCAGACATGATCATGCTGTGGTTGCTGGCCGTGGGCTTTGGCATTTCCAGCGAATCCCCCCGGGGGTTGGAACCGTCCCCGCCGCTGGTGCTGGCGGTTACCCTCGACGCGAACTGGAGCGCGGGCGGTGCAGTCTCGCCCGATTCGCTGCCGCTGGGAGTGCGCAGCCGGGCTGCGGCGCCCTACCGGATCCTGGAGAATGGCGAATTCCTCGACAGCGGGGTGTTGCGGGCCGGGGAGAATTCTCTGCGGATCGGGCGCGCCGGCTTGTTGACGGGCAATCAACAGGTGGTGCTGCGGCTCGAGGTGGAGGCAAGCGGGGCGATCCAGGCTAACGAGGTGGTGGTGCGGGTGAGCGGGATCGGGCCTGTTGTAGCCACCGCTTCCTCTCCCGCTGCGGGGCCGCAGACCTACCGGCTGGAGTTGCGCTGGCAGGGGCGGCTGCTGGCAGAGCAGAGCCGGGTGGAGCGCCCGATCTTTCGTGGGGTCTGGATCCCGAAAACGCCGATGGTCGACCGGGGATGGCTCGACCCGGTCTCCCAGCGCTACCCGGTGCTGGACAAAGTGCAACTGGGGCTGGGGACGGTGCTGCGAGCCGTCAAGGCCGGCAAAGAAAAAAAACTGCGCAAGGTGCTCGAGGAAGCCCGGGCGAAGTTGCGCCATACCCGCCAGGAGGTGCTGGTACGGCGCGGCGATGAACTCCTGCCGGTCACGGTCGAACTCTCCTGGCAGCCGCTGCCGGGTTGAATCAGAAGGCAGAAGGGTATATATTGCCAGGTAAGGAGCACTTCATGGATACCGGTTTCATCGATCACGGAAAGATTTTACGCACCCTGGAAAACACCACCCCCCCCGATCGTCAGGAGGTCGCCGAAATCCTGGCCGAGGCCCGCCGGCTGAAGGGGATCGCCTTCGCCCAGGCCGAACGGCTGCTCATGATCGAAGACGAAAACCAGCTCGCCGAGCTCTTTGCCACGGCAGGGTTCATCAAGGACGAGATCTACGGGAAGAGGCTGGTCCTCTTCGCCCCCCTCTACGTATCCAACCTTTGCCAGAACGAATGCCTGTACTGTGCCTTCCGCAAGAGCAACACCGGGATCACCCGTCGCACCCTGTCCATGGACGAGATCCGTCAGGAGACCATGGCCCTGGTTCGCCAGGGGCACAAGCGGGTGCTGCTGGTTTCGGGCGAGGGGCTGGGCGAGGCCGCCCTCGACTACTCGCTACGCGCCCTCGAGACCATTTACGGGGTCCGGGACGGCGCTGGCGAGATCCGCCGCATCAACATCAACATCGCCGCCCTGCCGGTCGACGCCTACCGCCAGTTGAAGGCCGCCCGCGTCGGCACCTACCAGTTGTTTCAGGAAACCTACCACTACGACACCTTCAAGACCATGCATCCCAGCGGCCCCAAGGCCGACTACCTGTACCACCTGACGGCCATGGACCGGGCCATGGAGGGAGGGATCGACGACGTGGGGGTCGGTATCCTGTTCGGACTCCACGATTACCGCTTCGAAGTGATGGCCCTGCTGCAGCACATCGCCCACCTGGAAGAGAAGTTCGGAGTCGGCCCCCACACCATCTCGGTGCCGCGCATCGAGCCCGCTGCCGGCTCCGAAGTGGCCGATCATCCCCCCCACATGCTGTCGGATCGCGATTTCAAGAAGGTGCTCGCCATCCTGCGCATCACCGTCCCCTATACCGGCATGATCCTCTCCACCCGGGAGAGTGCCAGCATGCGGCGCGACTCGCTCTCGCTCGGCATCTCCCAGGTTTCGGCCGGCTCGCGCACCAACCCCGGTGGCTACAGCGAGGAAGACAGCGGAGCCCAGTTCTCGCTGGGCGACCACCGGAACCTGGAAGAGGTGATCGCCGATATCGTCGACCTGGGCTACGTCCCCTCGTTTTGCACCGGGTGCTACCGGCTGGGGCGCACCGGGGCCGATTTCATGGATCTGGCCAGGCCCGGGCTGATCAAGCAGTACTGTCTGCCCAACGCGTTGACCACCTTCCAGGAGTATCTGGTCCACTATGCCCCCAGGGAATTGGGAGCCAAGGGGGCGGCCCTGATCGAGCGGATGTTGCCCGAGATCCCGGTGGCAGAGGTAAGGGCGCAGACGGTGGAAAATCTGGGGCGGGTCACCCGGGGCGAAAAGGACCTGTTGCTGTAACCTCTTTCCGGGCCCTCCCGAGGGACACGTTGCCCCCCATGTCAGCTGCTCCGTTGCCGACTTCTGAAAACCTTGGTCCGATGACCGTCCCGGTCGGCATCGCGGCCATGGTGGCCACCTCCTTCCTGTGGAGCATCGCCGGCCTGTTCATCAAGGTGGTTCAGTGGAATCCGCTGGCCATTGCCGGGGTGCGCAGCGCCATTGCCGCCCTGGTGGTGCTCGCGTACCTCGGAAAGCCTCGCTTCCACTGGTCATTCCCCCAGGTGGCCGCGGCTCTGTCCAGCGCGATCACCATGCTCCTCTTCGTGTCGGCCAACAAGACCACCACCGCTGCCAATGCCATCCTGCTGCAGTACGTCAGCCCGGTGTTCACCGCCCTCCTCGGGGCCTGGATCCTCAAAGAGCGGGCGCACTGGGAGCACTGGGTGAGCTTCTGTTTCGTGGCCGTCGGCATGGTGCTGCTGTTCATGGACCAGCTCGGCGGCGGGAGGTTGCTCGGCAACGTGATGGCCGTGATGGCCGGGCTGACCTTCAGCCTGTACTTCGTCTTCATGCGCCAGCAGAAAGACGGTTCGCCGCTGGAGTCGGTGCTCTTGGCCAACGCGATCACCGCCGTCACCGGCATTGCCGTGGCGCTCTTCCTGCCGCTGCCGGCGTTCTCCTGGCCCGCTTTCGGGGCCCTGGCCATCCTCGGTGTGTTTCAGATCGGTTTGTCGTCGATCCTGTTCACGGTGGCCATCCGCAGGGTGCCCGCCGTTTTCGCCAGCCTGATTGCCGTCATCGAGCCGGTATTCAACCCGGTGTGGGTGTTCCTGGCCCTGGGCGAACGACCCGGGAGCACCGCCCTCGCCGGCGGGTTGATCATCCTGCTGGCGGTCACCGGGGCTTCCCTGATCACCGCCCGCCGGGCCGCCCGGAGCGGCTCGAAAGGGGGGCCCCGCCGCCAGGCCTTTGAAAAAACCCCCGGCGGATCGGGCACTGGTCCCGAAAGGTGATTCGGATCGATCCTGGGCCCTGTCGTGGCCGGGATCCCCGGCTCCCGTCTTTTCTTTCCGGTGAAAACCTGATATGATTCGTTTATTGAAAGCCCAAGGAGAACCTTCATGAAAAAATCCACGGTTTGGGTCGTGCTCTTTGCCCTGATTTGCTCTGCTGCCGTTCTGGTGGCCAAAGACCCGCCCGAGAAGAAATTGCCCAAGGAAGCCACCCGCTTGATGCAGGAATGCACCAAGGCTTTCCAGGCCAAAGACAATGTCAAGGCGGCCTCCCTCCTCAAGCAGGTGCTCGAGATCGCCCCCGACTACGCGCCCGCCCACTACAACCTCGGCATCGTCGAGAACCAGGCCGGCAACGTCGATTCGGCCGTCACCCACGTGATGGAAGCCATCAAGCTCAAGCCCGACTACGAACAGGCCAAGCGCGGCCTGCACGTGATCCTCTACGAAGCAGGTCACAAGGCCAATGCCGAGAAGGAATACGCCAAGTCCAACGACTACTTCCAAAAGTTCCTCTCCACCACCTCCGCTGAGGGCGAGTACAAGGGGGCGGTCACCGACGCCCTGTCCAAGGTGGCCTTCAACTACTTCAGCCTGAAGAACTACCCCGACTCCACCGAGTACTTCAAGAAGTGCCTGGCCATCCCCGCCCTGGAGACCGAAAAGCCCGATCTGTACGCCAACTGCTACTACTTCCTGGGCATGAACGCCCACGCCATGATGGAGTACCCCGAATCGCGCGATTTCTTCCTCAAGTACATCGACCTCTTCAAGGGCAAGGAAGCCCAGTCCCAATTCCTCGGCATGGCCCAGTACCTGGTCGGGGTCAACATGTTCCGCATGCTGGAGAAGAAGGTCGAAGCCAAAGAGAAGCCCGAAGTGGTCGCCGAGAACGCCAAAGAGATCATCCCCATCCTGACCAAGGCCATGGACCAGCAGGTGCAGATGGAAGACGCCTACATCATCCTCGGCAACGCCTACATCCACGCCAAGGATTTCGAGAACGCCAAGAAGACCTACGGCACGGTGATCGACCGCTACCCCCAGTCACCCAACGTCGAGCAGTACAAGAAGCTGATGGCCGACCTGGACGTGCAAATCAAGGCCCGCGACGAGGCCAATAAGCCCGCTAAGGCCAAAGGCAAGAAGAAGGGGTCCAAGTAATCCCGCTTTTTTCAAAAAAAACCAAAGGACGGTCCGCAAGGGCCGTCCTTTTTTTTTAGCAGAAAGAATCCCGTTTTGCGGGCCGGGAGGGTTCTCTTCCGGGGAAAGTCAGCGGGGCGGGTCCTGGCGCTGCCAGAGGGCCAGGTGGGAGGTGATGAAATCGACCACCGCCTGGTGCATCTCTTTGCTGTTGCCGCCGGGGAGGAGCGGGGCGCCGAAGGCCATGCGGATGGGGCGATGTCGCCGGATGGGCCCCATGGCGCGGATCCACCGGCCGTTGCCCCAGAAATCGGTCTGCAAAGCCAGCGGGATCAGGGGAACGCCTGCTTTCAGGGCCAATTTCACTCCGAGTGAATTGAACTCGGCCGGATCGAAATCGTCTTTACGGTGGGCCTGGGGAAAGATGGCCAGCGATCGCCCGCCTTTCAAGGTGATGACCCCCTCCTCCAGCACTTTCTTCAGGTCGTCGCGGGGGTTCTTGCGTTCCACGCCGATCGTATGCCGCGCCCGCATGATCGGCCCCAATAGCCACCCCCGGCGCAGGCTGGCCTTTACCACGAAGGTCACCGGTCGTACCGGCTGGATCACACAGGGGAGGATCATCGTCTCCAGGGTGCTCTGATGGTTGGCCACGATCACCACCGGGCCCGGAACCGATTCGAGGTGGGAGAGCCCTTCCAGAAAAAACCGGCCGCCGCTTTGTTCGATGTCACGGAAGATGTGCAACGACTGATGGGCCCACTCCTGGCCGGTGAGTTTTCCCTGCCGGGCCCGCTGGTTGGTATTCCAGATGACTTTCAGGTAGTGGGCGTAAAAACCCCAACGGCCCCCCATAGAAATCCGGTCGAGCAGCAATCGGGGGATTCCTGCCGGCGTCTCGTACGGGTCTGCCAAAAAAAAGGGGTGCATCGCGGCCTCGCCAGTTCCGGAACCGATCAGACCAGGCTCATCCCCATTTCGATCGCCTTCTCGTTGAGCGGGATCAAACCGTGGTGCCGCTTGGGCAGGGTGTCTTTGAGGGCCACCAGCAGGGTCTGCGGCGAGATGATCGGGACCAACTTCACCAAGGCGCCCAGCACCAGCATGTTCATCACCTTGGTATCGCCGAGATCCTTGGTGGCCTTTTCGATGGCGGGCAGGGCCACGCAACGGATGTCGGTGCGGGTGGGGCCATGCTTGATGGTGCTGCTCTCCCAGATGAGGAGCCCGCCCTTCTTCACCCGGGGTTCGAACTTGGTGAGCGAGGGGAGGTTGAGGACGATGGCCACGTCGTACTCGGTCACGATCGGCGAGGAGATGGGCTCGTCGCTGATGTTGACCAGGCAGTTGGCGGTGCCGCCGCGCATTTCGGGCCCGTAGGAGGGCATCCAGCTGACTTCACGGTCCTCTTTCATGGCGGCATAGGCGAGCAACTTGCCCATGGACAGGACACCCTGGCCGCCGAATCCGGCGAAAATCATCTCCTGAAGCATTACTGGACCTCCTGTTTGGGCGGTTCCTTGAAGATTCCCAAGGGGAAATAGGGGATGACGTGCTGGTTGACCCAGTCGATCGAGGCAGGTGGGGTCATTTTCCAGCCCGACGGACAATTGGAGGCGATCTCGACGAAGGTGGTGCCCAGGTTCAGCTGCTGCAGCTCGAACGAGCGGCGGATGGCCTTCTTGGCCTTGCGGGCGTTCCCGGGGGTGTTACAGCTCACCCGTTCCGAGTAGATCACGCCGGGCAGCTGGGCGACCATCTCGGCCATGCGCAGGGGCTGGCCGACCTTTTCGGGGTTGCGGCCGTACGGCGAGGTGGTGGTCTTCTGCCCTTCCAGGGTGGTGGGGGCCATCTGGCCTCCGGTCATGCCGTAGATGCCGTTGTTGATAAAGATGATCGAGATCCGTTCCCCGCGGTTGCAGGCGTGGATGGTCTCGGCGGTGCCGATGGCGGCCAAATCGCCGTCACCCTGGTAGGAGAAGACGAGCTGGTCGGGGAGGGTGCGCTTGATGCCGGTGGCGACAGCCGGAGCCCGGCCGTGGGCCGCCTGCTGCATGTCGATATCCATGTAGTCGTAGGCGAACACCGAGCAGCCGACCGGGGAGACTCCGATCACCTTGCCCTGGATGCCCATCTCTTCGACCACTTCCATGATGAACTTGTGCATGGTGGCGTGAAAGCAACCCGGGCAGTAGTGCATGCGCTTGGCCAGCAGCGTTTTGGGGCGCTGGTATACGGTCTGGTATCCTTGTTTCATCGGGGGCTCCTTACGATTTCAGGTGGCCTTTCACCACCGACAGCACCTCGTCGGGGGTGGGCACGATCCCGCCGGAGCGGCCGTAGAAGTGCACCGGCTTGGCCCCGTTGACGGCCAGCCGGACATCTTCGACCATCTGGCCACAGCTCATCTCGACCGACAGGAAGAAGCGGACATGGGCTTTTTTCGCCAACCCTTCCAGCACCTTGGCGGGGAAGGGCCAGAGGGTGATCGGGCGCATCAGCCCCATCTTGATCCCCTGCTGCCGGGCCAGATCGACCACTTTCTTGGCGATGCGCGAGGTGACCCCGTAGGCCACCAGCACCACATCGGCGTCGTCGAGCTGGTAGGCCTCGTAGCGCACTTCGGCCTCTTCGATCTGGCGATACTTTTCCTGCAACCGCTGGTTCTTCTTCTCCAGCTCTTCCGATTCGATGTACAGCGAGTTGATCAGGTTCTTGGCGCGATCGGGGGTCTTGCCGGTGGAGGCCCACGGCTTGTCGGGGCGGTAGGTGACGGGGTCGGGCAAAACCACCTTCTCCATGATCTGGCCGATGGCCCCGTCGGCCAGGATCAGGGCCGGGGTCTGGTACTTGTCGGCCAGTTCGAAAGCCAGCACGGTATGGTCGACCATCTCCTGCACCGAGTTGGGGGCCAGGGTGAGCAGGCGGTAGTCACCGTGTCCGCCCCCTTTCACCGACTGGAAGTAATCTCCCTGGCTGGGCTGGATGGTGCCCAATCCGGGGCCGCCGCGCGAGGCGTTGTAGATCACGCAGGGGAGTTCGGCGCAGGCGATGTAGGAGAGCCCCTCTTGCATCAGCGAAAAACCGGGCGAGGAGGTGGAGGTCATCACCCGGGCACCGGCGCCGGCAGCCCCGTACACCATGTTGATCGAGGCGACTTCGCTCTCGGCTTGCAGCAGGACGTACTTGTGGTTGGGTTCCTGGGCGGCCAGATACTCGATAACCTCTGACTGGGGGGTGATGGGGTAGCCGAAATAGCCTGTCATGCCGGCCCGGATGGCGGCCTCGGCCAAGGCTTCGTTTCCTTTCATGAAGCGGATTTCAGGCATTTTATCTTCCCCTCCTCAGTCGGTCTTGCGGAAAACGGTGATGGCGGCATCGGGGCACATGACGGCACAACTGCTGCAGGCGGTGCACTTCTCGGGCTCGGCGAGGTAGGCGTAGTGCAGTCCGTAGGAGTTGGTGTCGCCGGTGTTCAATGCCAGACAGTGGAAGGGGCAAAAGGTGATGCAGAGTTCGCATCCTTTGCACCCTTCGATGGAGATCTCGACAGTTCCTTTGGCGGGCATTTTTCCTCCAGCTTGGGGTAAACCCCAATGTACCATCTTCCGCGGGCAAATTCAAGGCTCGGGGAAACGGGGCCCCGTCCTTGCCGGCGATTGACCTTTTTTTGGAAACGGGATACATTCTGACCTGCGCTTTGCAGAGGAGGTTAGGGGCATGAAACAGGTGAACCTGGACGTGGTCAAGGAGCGGGTCAAGGGGGCCATTCTCGAAAGCAATTTCGTCATCGACCCCCACCTGAAGGGCAAGATCGTCGATTACCGGGCCCAGGAGCGATCTCCTTCGGGCCAGGAGATCCTCGACCAGATCCTGCAGAACGCCGACATCGCTGCCGCCGATAAACTGGCCCTGTGCCAGGATACCGGGCTGGCGATCTTCTTTGTCGAGCTGGGAGAACAGGTCCGCTTGGAATACGGCGCCTTTGCTTCGCTGCGCGATGCCCTGACCGCGGCCACCCGCGAAGCCTACCAGGAAGGGTACCTGCGCAAGTCGGTATGTGACCCGCTCACCCGCAAGAATTCGGGAGACAACACCCCGGTGTTCGTCCACGGGGACGTGGTCGCAGGCGACCACCTGCGGATCGACTTCATGGCCAAAGGGGGGGGGGCCGAGAACATGAGTGCCCTGAAGATGTTTTCCCCCTCGGCGGGTTTGCCTGGCATCGAGGATTTCATCGTCGACACCGTCTCTCAAGCCGGCCCCAACCCCTGCCCGCCCACGGTGGTGGGGGTGGCCATCGGCGGCAACTTCGACACCTCGGCCCACCTGGCCAAGCGGGCATTGCTGCGCACCCCGCTCGGCACCCCCAGTGACGATCCCGCTTGCGCCGAAGTGGAAAAACGGGTGCTGGAGCGCCTGAACCGGCTCGGGATCGGCCCCATGGGGTACGGCGGGACGACCACCGTGCTCGCCCTGCATGTGGTCAGCCACCCTTGCCATATCGCCTCGCTGCCGGTGGCAGTCAACGTCAACTGCCACTCCCACCGCATCCGCCAGCTGGTCTTCTAGAAGCGAGACGCGGCGGGTCTGCCCCCGGGGCGGCAGCTCAGTGGTAGTTTTCCGGCTTGTCGAGGAAGTTGATCAGCTTTCGCGATTTCTTCTTGAGTTTGCGCAGCGCCTTGGCTTCGATCTGGCGGATGCGTTCGCGGGTGACCTGAAACTCCTGGCCGACCTCTTCCAGGGTGTGTTCGTTGCCATCGTTGAGACCGAAGCGCATCTGGATCACCCGCGCCTCCCGCTCGGTCAGGGTCGATAGAATCGCCTCGAGTTGCTCTTTCAGGTTCAGCTGGGAGATGATCTCGGGGGGGGAGACGATCTTTTCGTCTTCCAGAAAATCGCCGAGGTGGGAGTCGTCGTCACCCACCGGGGTTTCCAGCGAGATGGGCTCCTGGGCGATCTTGATGATCTTGCGGATCTTGTCGGGGGTGAAGAGGGTCTCTTTGGCGATCTCCTCTTCGGTCGGCTCCCGGCCGAGTTCCTGCACCAGTCGCCGCTGGGTGCGGTTGATCTTGTGGATGGTCTCGATCATGTGGACCGGGATGCGGATGGTGCGGGCCTGGTCGGCGATGGCCCGGGTGATGGCCTGGCGGATCCACCAGGTGGCGTAGGTGGAAAACTTGTAGCCGCGCTGGTATTCGAATTTTTCCACCGCCTTCATCAGCCCGATGTTCCCTTCCTGGATCAAATCGGAGAACTGCAGGCCGCGGTTGATGTACTTCTTGGCGATCGAGACCACCAGACGCAGGTTGGATTCGACCAGGTCGTTTTTGGAAATCTCGATCAGCCGTTGCCCCTCCTCGATGTCGAGACAGGTCTTGAAGAGGTCTTCGGGGGTGGTCTCGTACTTGCGGCTGAGTTTGTCGAGGCTCTGGTGGTAGTTCTCGATCTCTTCCTGCTTGAGGCTCCGTTCGGGGTCCTTGACCGGCAATTCGGCGATTTCCCGCTCCAGCAAACGGATCCGCTGGTACTTGATGGCGAAGTTTTCCCGCAAATCCTGGATCTTCTTGATGAAGGCGTTCTTGTGCTCGATGCGGATCGACATGTCCTGGATGAGCTGGGTGATCTCGACCATCTTCTTGGCCACCACGAAGTTGGAGGAGCGCCGCTTCTTGAGCTCGGTGAGTTCCCGCTTGAGCTCGGTCAGACGGTCGATCTGCGCGTGGAACCGCCCCATCAACTCGACTTTCTTGGATTCCTCGTAGATCTCGTCGTCGCTGTAGTCGATGATCTCCTGAATCTCCCGGTTCTTCTCCTCGAACTCCTTGCCCAAATCCAGCACCGCCTTGAGGACGATGTTGGTCTTGGAAAGCGACTTGATCACCTTGCGCTCGCCCCGCTCGATCTTGCGGGCGATCTTGACCTCCTCGTTGCGTGACAGGAGGTTGACGCTGCCCATCTCCCGGAGGTACTGGCGGATCGGGTCGCCGACGATTTCGTTTCGTTCCACCGCCGGTTTGGCCGCCTTCTTGTGGGGCACCTTGATGATGCGGATCTCGTTTTCCTTGAGGAACTGCTTGAGGTAGCGGATGTTTTTGCGAATCACATCGTCGGCGCCGAAGGTGTAGTGGATGGTGGTGTTGTCAATCAGGCCGAAGTTCTTCTTGGCGCGCTGCAGGATCGTCTTGAGTTCCTTCTGGTACTCGGTGCGGAATTCCAGGAATTCTTTGGCCCGGTCGATCGCCAGCGGGGTCTTTTTGCGCAAGATGCGCACCCCCGAGGCGTTCAGCCGCTTGGCGAATTCGAGTTTGGCTCCCTGGAGCTGGTTGTCTTTGAGAAAGGCGACAAACACTTCGAAGTCGAGCCGGTTCTCGTTGGTTTTGGCCGTCTCCACCAACTCCTGGAACAGGGGGGTGGGAATCGCCGGCGGCTCGGGTTTTGAAGTTTGCGCCCGGTTCTTCTCCGCGGCGGGTCGGTTGGCCGGGGGTTTGCTGCGGTCGGCGGAAGGTTTGCTTGCGGTGGTTTTCCCGCTTTTTGCCCCCCCCTGGGGCGGAGGGGTTTTTTCGTTTTGGGGTGCCTTCTTGGCTGCCGGGGCTTTTTCAGTGGTAACCACTCCTTTGGCCGCCGGGGGTTTGCTTGCCGTGGGCGAGGGGAGGGGGCAGGGCGCCTCGGCAGAAGCGACCGGCCGGGTTTTTTGCGCCGCCACCGGTTTTTTTGGGGGGGCGGCGGAAGCGGCCTTCGGGTCGGGGGCCTTGGCGGTGCGGACCGGGATCTTTTTCTCTGTGGGCTTTTCGGACTCCTTCACCGGGGGCCTCCATGTGTTTTGGATTTGGCGTTCATGTAATCGGCCTTGTGTCGCATCAGTTCGTCGACCCGGGCCGGGTTGCCGTCTTTTTCCGCCACCGCGATCTGCTGGTTGATTTCGGTCAGGCGACGGCGGTTGAGCTTGTTTTGCAGGGCCAGGACGCATCCGGCGAGCATGCGCTCGCACTGGGTGCGGTCGGCGGTACGGGGGTCGCTGAGCTGGAAAATCTTGCGCAGGGTGGCCTGCTCACCGGGGCGGAGGGTGGCGGCGATTTCCTCCAAGGGGCGGGGCGGTTCGCTGGAGCGGCCCGAGATCAGGGCCTGGACGATTCCCCGGGCGGCCAGCAGGGAGAGGTGGTCAGCGGTCAAAAATTCGCTCAGGTCGGGGATCAACTCGGGGCAGTGGACGATGGCGGTGAGCAGCTCGCGTTCCACCGGAGAGAGGTTCAGGGCTTCCTCGGGCAAGGATCCCCCTTTGCGCGGGGGGGGGGGCGAAGAGAGCAGGGCGGGATCGACATGGTAGTAGGCCGCCGTTTGCTCCAGGTACTCCTGGCGGATCAGCGGGTCGCCGATGTGTTGAAGGTAGGTGACCATCTGGTCCACCGCCGCCCTCTTCTGCTCGGGAATGGCGGCGTTGAACTCGTGTTCGCTGCGGGCGATCAAAAAACGGAACGCGGTTTCGGCCTCTTCCAGCAACTTGCGGAAACCCTCTCCTCCATGCTGGCGGATGAAGTCGTCGGGGTCCTTGCCATCGGGGGCCTGCAGGATGCGCGGGTTGACCCCGGCGGCGAAGAACCGCTCGATGGCCCGCATGGTGGCGGCAACGCCGGCTTTGTCCCGATCGTAAAAGATCACGATGTCGGTGGCGAACCTCTTGAGCAGGTTCACCTGCGGCTCGGTGAGGGCGGTGCCGAGGGATGCCGCCACCGGTTCCACCCCGTGCTGATAGAGCGAGATCAGA
This sequence comes from uncultured Clostridia bacterium, assembly GCA_964614865.1. GTDB lineage: Bacteria > Acidobacteriota > Aminicenantia > UBA2199 > UBA2199 > CAZTNO01. The sequence goes on along the minus strand of CAZTNO010000028.1, from coordinate 736 downwards.
TCGAGATACCCCTCGACCAAAACCACCCGCTTGTCCTGGCGGATGCGCTCCCGGGTCAGGTGGAAGCCGTACAGGTGGTTCCCTTTGCGGTAGATCGGCGTGTCGGGGGAATTCAGGTATTTGGGCTCCTCGTCGCCGATCGCCCGACCGCCGAAAGCCAAAATTCGCCCCGATTCGGAGAAGATCGGAAAGATGATGCGGTTGCGGAAGCGGTCGTACAGGCGGCCCTTGTCGTTGCGGACCAGCAAGCCAAGCTCGGTGGCCACGGCGATGTCGGCTTTCTGCTTTTGCAGGTGGGTGAGGAGCGAATCCCAGGTGGGCGGAGCGAAACCGAGGGCAAACGCCTCGATCACCGCCGGCGACAACCCCCGCTTGCGGAGATAGGCCTGCGCCTCGAGGTGGCCCGCCCCTTCGATCAACTGGTCCTGAAAGAACTTCTGGGCCAACTCGGTGACCCGGTAGTAGCGGTCCTTTTCGCCGACCGCACTGCGGGCTTGGGTTGAAGAGAGGTCCACCGGGACGTGAAACTTCTCGACCAGGAATCGCATGCTTTCGGGGAAGTTGAGGTGTTCCATTTCCTGGACCAGAGTGAACACGTCGCCGAACCGGTTGCAGCCATAACAGGCAAAGCTGTTCCGTTCGGGCATGACGTAGAAGGAGGGGGTCTTCTCGCTGTGAAAAGGACAAAGCCCCTTCTTGTTTTTTCCGGCACCGGTCAGGTTCTCGAACAGATAAG
>CAZTNO010000027.1:0-16710 GCA_964614865.1 uncultured Clostridia bacterium | reverse complement strand
AGGCCGAGCTTCTCGCCTTCTTTTCAACCCACAAGGGGCTTGCGGTCAGTTTCGGCATCGAGATGCGGAAACAGGACTTCGCCACCCTGCAAAGAGCCCACAGCGTCCTGTTTCCGCTGCTGGTTGGCAAGAACGACCTGTACACCGCCCTGTACTGGGACACCGGCAAGAGCCGGCGCTTCAAGCAGGTGGTCCGCGACCTGCCGGAGCGGGCCGGGCGGGTGCGGGAAAAGCTCGCGGCGATCACCCGCGACCCGCATTTCGCCCCCTTCGCCCGCAAGTTCACTGCCGGGTTGCAAGGTTTCTCGCTGACCCTGATCCAGAATCGCACCCTCCTCGACCAGGCCATCCATCACGCCCGGGGGGGCTGAATCCCGGCGGCGGGGCCCCGCCCGGTCATTCGATCAGGCGGTCGGTGACCGGGAAGACGGGCAGGATGTCCCGGCCGCGCACCTCGGCCAGCACTTCGGCCATGGCCAGGTAGATGGCCGACAACCCGCAGGCGATCCCTTCCCAGCCGGCGATCCGGCCGATCAGCACCGACCCGGTCCAGTCGCGAATCGCCAGCAGGGCAAACAGCACCGTCAGGCTGAGGAAGACGAACTGCAGCACCCGGTTCTTGCCGAAGGTGCCCAGCCACATGAACAGGGTGAACACTCCCCACATGAAGAGATACCAGCCCATGTAGGCGGCGGGGGTAGCCCCCCCGTTCGGGGCCCCGGTGCCGGGGATCACCCACAGGGCGACCAGCGTCAGCCAGAAGGCCCCGTACGAGGTGAAAGCGGTGGTGCCGAAGGTGTTTCCCTTGCGGAATTCCATGATCCCGGCGATCACCTGGGCGATACCGCCATAGAAGATTCCCATGGCGAGCACCATGGCCGAGACCGGAAAGAACCCGGCGTTGTGGATGTTGAGTAGCACGGTCGTCATGCCGAAGCCCATCAGCCCCAGCGGCGCCGGATTGGCCAATTTTCCCTCCATGGTTCCTCCTAGGTTTCGAAAAGGCAGACCGATGGTAGCCAAGGAGGATGGCCTTTGTCAACGACTTTCCTCAGGAAAACAGGGAAATCCAACCGGCCAGCCATTCGTGATAGAATCTGCCCCGGGTGCCGGGGAAACCCCGCCGGCCAAACGAGCCAACCAAGGAGCGGAACATGAAAAGTGAAGTCAGGACAGAAAAGGCGCCCCGGGCACTCGGCCCCTACTCGCAGGCCATCATCGCCCACGGGTTCGTGTTCGCCTCGGGCCAGGTGGCCATCGATCCGGCGAGCGGCGAGCTGAACCCGGGCACGATCGAAGAGCAGACCCGCCAGGTGCTGAAGAATCTGGGGGCGGTGCTCGAAGCTTCCGGCAGCTCGCTCGGCCAGGTGGTCAAGGCCACCGTCTTCCTTCAGGACATGGACGAATTCGCCCGCATGAACCAGGTGTACGCAGAGTTCTTCCAGGTGCCCTATCCCGCCCGGGCGGCGGTCCAGGTGGCCCGGCTACCCAAAGACGCCAAGGTGGAAATCGAGGCCATCGCGCTGGCCTGACCGGAATCAGCAAAGAGGCCCGGCCGAAGCTCAGTCGCGGCTCAGGGTAAGGAGCGACTCCCGTCGCCCGCACTTGCCACACTCCCGAACCACGGCGATTTTCCCGTTTTTTCCGGTCAGGGTGACTTGCAAATCGATCTGGTACAACCCGTCGGGCAACTCTTTCCACAGCCCCCGCTTGTCGATGCGGACCCCTTCGGTCTTGAACTGGGTCTCCTCGATCTTCACCGGGCAACGGCCGTGGGTGAACTCGACCACCACCCGCACCGACCGCGTGGCGGGGTTTTTTCCCGCGATTTCCTTGGCTTCCAGGGTGACATCGCAGCCGGGCAGGGACCAGACGAACCCGAGTATCGCCATGATCAGGACAAACAACACTTTTTTCATGCTGGCTCCTCGCTCATGATAACACCGATGGTCGAAAATCCTTGCATCTTTCGCTCGGGTGGAAAAGAGAGGGTTGTCACCTGGTCGTCGAAAAGCCCGCAGGCAAAGGAATTGCCGCAGGCCCGCTCAGAGCGATGCGGCGATCAGCGAGAGCCAGCGAAGCCATGTTCCGGAGGCCATCCCCAGCCACAAGAGCAGCACCAAGGCAACCACCAGGGCCAGCCCCGAAAAAAGCGAGGCGGGCCGCGAGGCGACCCTCGGGTCACCGCCGGGAATCGCTTCGTCGGCCATGGTCCGTACCACCCGCAAATAGGGGTAGATGCCGATCAGTGACCCGGCGAGCATAACCAGCAGGAGCTGCCAGCGAGCGAACCCGGCGGCCAAGATCGCCCACTTGCCGATAAAGCCCGCGGTCAGCGGGATACCTGCCAGCGACAGCAGAAAGAGGGTGAGCCCCCCCCCCAGCGCCGGGCGCCGCCAGTACAGTCCGCGGATCGAGGCCAGATCGGGTTCCCCTTCCTCGTCGGGATCGAGCCGGTACAACACGGCCAGGGCGCCGAACACCGAGACCGGATAGACGACCAGGTAGAGCAGGGCGGCCGTCGTCCCCCCCACCCCGGGCACCAGCAGGGCCACCGTGAAGTAGCCGAGATGGGCCACCGAAGAGTAGGCCAGCAGCCGCTTCAGATTCTGCTGGCGCAGGGCCAGCAGGTTGCCCCCAAGCATCGACAGCACCGCCAACAGGGTGAGCAGGCCGCGCAGACCGCCAGGCCCCGGAGTGCCGGCGGCGACCACCAGCCGGATCAGGAAGATGCCCGCCGCCGCCTTGGACAGGGTGGCCACCAGGGCGGTGGCCGGCAGGGGCGCCCCCTGGTAGACATCGGCCACCCACAGGTGGAAGGGGGCCAGGGCGAGCTTGAACGCCAGGCCAACCAGCACCAGGGCCAGCCCCGCCAGGGTCAGGGCGGGGATCTCGGCCCCTACCACGACCAGCCGATCGAGCAGCAGACTCCCCCCCTGGGCGAAGACAAGCGCCGAACCGAACAGGAAGAAGGCGGTGGAAACGGCGGCCAGCACCAGGTACTTGACCGCGGCCTCGATGGAACGCCCCCGCAGGGGAAAGCCCACCAGGGCAAACAATGCGGCGCTGAGAATCTCGAGGCCCAGGAAAAATCCCCCCAGATGACGGGCGACAGTTATGGTCGCCGCGCCGAAGACGGCGACCACCACCAGCAGCGGAAACTCGTCGCCCTCCCTTGGGGGGTGGGTGGAACTTCCCGCCATTCGGCCACCCAGGGAGAGCCCGGCCAGACCGCACAGGGCCACCAGCAGGAAGCCGAAGCGGGCCAGCGGGTCCCAGGCCAGCAGCAGCCCCAGCATCACCGCCGGTTGTCCCGGGGTGGCCAGGGCGACCCCGGCTACGGCCAGCAAGGTGGCGGCCGCCAGGGCGGTGTTCAGGCGGGGATGGCGTTTCAGCGCCATCGCCAGCACCAGCCGGATCGCGCCGGCGCCGCAGACGATCAGTGGCAAGGCCGAGGCTAGCACCTGGCCGTTCACAGCGCACCTCCCGCCTGTACCAACCGCCGGATCGCCGGCTCGATCCAGGCCAGAAACCATCCGGGCAGGAGACCGAGCCCCAGCGATGCGGATCCCAGCAGCACCAGGGCCGCCCCCTCGCGCAGGTCGAGGTCGGCGATTGCCCACGGCTGCGGGGCGGGGCCATGAAACGCCCGCTGGACCAGCAGCAACGAGTACACCGTGGCCAGGACCAGACCTCCCGTTGCCAGCGAAACGGCCAGCGGGTGGCTGGCAAAGCCGCCGAACAGGATCAGCATCTCGGCGTTGAAGTTGGCCAGCCCGGGAAGCCCCAGCGAGGCCAGCGAAAAGAACAGGACCGCCCCCGACAGCCGGGGGACCGCGCCCCACAGCCCCCCCATGCGGTCGAGCTGGCGGGTGTGCAGACGGTCGCCAAGAGCCCCGGCCAGCAGGAAGAGGGCTCCGGTGGAAAACCCGTGGGCCGCCATCAGCATCACCGCTCCTGACAGGGCCATGGGTTGCCAGATGGCCAGCGCCAGCAACACGTAGCCCAGGTGGCTGATGCTGGAATAGGCGATCAGCCGCTTGAAATCGTTTTGGGCCATGGCCAGCACCGCGCCGTACAGGATGCCGCACACCGCCAGCACCACCAGCAACGGGCGCACGGTGGGCAGCGCCGGCAAAAACAGGGGAAAGCAGAAGCGCAAGAGGCCGTAGGCTCCGGTTTTGAGTAGAAGCCCGGCGAGGATCACACTGCCGCCCGTCGGCGCCTCGGTATGGGCATCGGGCAACCACGGATGGAGGGGGAAGGCGGGCAGCTTGACCAAAAATCCGGCGAGCATGCCGGCCATCAGCCAGGGGGCGATTTTTGCCGGGATCGCAGTGTTCAGCAGCGCGGGCAAGTCGAAGGTGTAGATCCCGGTCTTCCCGCCGTGAATCAGCCATACCCCGACGATCGACAACAGCATCAGCAGGCCGCCCGCCTGGGTGAACAGGAAGAACTTCATGGCCGCCCGGCGGCGGTTCTCGTGGCCGTGCACCGCGATCAGAAAGTACATCGGGATCAGCATCAACTCCCAAAAGCAGTAGAACAGGAAGAGGTCCCGGGTTAAAAAGACCCCCGCGATCCCGGTCAACAGGGCGAGCAGGTTGGCGTAGTAGAAAGCCGCCCGGGTGCGGATCTCCCGCCACGAAGCCAAGACGGCCACCACACCGAGCAACAGCGTCAGCAGCAGCATGACCAGGCTCAGGCCGTCGAGGGCCAGGTGGAACGACGCCCCCAGCGGGGCGATCCAGGGCAGCGAGAGATCCAGCCGCCACTCGCCGGACCGGGAAAAACCGCCCAGCCAGCCCCAGCAGCCCAGCAGCCAGGCCAAGTCGGCAACGAGGACGACCAGGGCCACTCCGCGGGCCAGCCGGTCGCGCCGGGTACCCGCGGCCAGGAGGATCAGGGCGCCGAGCAGGGGAAGCGACAACAAAACCAGGAGGATCATCGGCTCACCACCCATAGCAGCAACAGCGCCACCCCGCCGGCAAAACCGGCCGCATACCAGCGCAACCGCCCCGCCACCGTAACCGAGAGCAGGCGGTGCACCCCGACCACCCCCCCGGCCAGCGCGCGGTAGAATCCGCTGGTGACGTCTCCGGCGTTCCGGCGGGCCAGGGCGGTCAACGGTCTTGCCAGGGCCAGATCGTAGAGGCGATCGAAGCCGAAACCGGCGGCCAGGATGCGGTGGATGCCGACCAGACCCGGTTTTTCCGCCCATCTGCCGGTCCGCTTGCGGCGGCGGCCGTACAGCGCCAGGGCCAGGATGGCCCCCGCCAGCACCGCGCCCGCAGACAACAATTGCACCAGCCCCTCGCTTGCCGCGTCCCCGCCGCCGGAGGGATTCCCGGCACCGAACACCGGGGCCAGAAAACGGGAGAAGAGGGTGACGTGCCCCAGCGTGCCAGGAGTTTCCAGCCAGCCCAGGACCAGGGTGCCCAAGGCGAGCAGCAGCAACGGCACGGTCATCTTCCAGCCGGGCCGGTGCTCGACTTCGTGCCCCAGGGTTCCGTAGAAAGCCAGTGCCAGCATGCGGAAGGTGTACAGGGCGGTCACCAGGGCCCCCGCCAGTGCGGCCCAAAAGAGCCCCCGCGATCCCCCGTTTTGCCAGGCCCGCCACAGGATCAGATCCTTGGAGAAGAAACCGGCAGTGACCAGGGGGAGGGCGGCCAGTGCCAGACAGCCGATCAGGAAGGTGCGGTAGACCCAGGGTAGCCGGCGGCGCAAGCCGCCCATGGAAAACAGGTCCTGCTCGCCATGCAGGGCGTGGATCACCGCCCCGGCGCCCAGGAAGAGGAGGGCCTTGAAGAAGGCGTGGGTGAGAAAGTGGAACATGGCGGCGGTCCAGGCCGACACCCCGAGAGCCAGGAACATGGAGCCGATCTGGCTGATGGTGGAATAGGCCAGCACCTTCTTGATGTCGCTCTGGGCCAGCGCCGACAGCCCGGCCACCAGCAGCGTGACGGCGCCGACGATGCCCACCGCGGCCAACGCCGTGGGAGACTGCATGAACAACGGGTGGGTGCGGGCGATCAGGTAGACCCCGGCGGTGACCATGGTGGCCGCATGGATCAGCGCCGACACCGGAGTCGGGCCGGCCATGGCGTCGGGCAGCCAGGTTTGCAGCGGCAACTGGGCCGACTTGCCGAGCGCCCCGCCGAGCAGCAGCAGGGCCACCAGGGTGGCCTCGCCATTCCCCACCCCGTAGGTTTCGGGAAAGCGCCGCAGCAGGGTCGGGATGTCGAGGGTGGCGAACCGCTGGAACAGCAGGAACAGGCCGATGGCCAGCGCGGTGTCGCCGATGCGGGTGACAATGAAGGCTTTGCGCGCGGCCCTCCCGTTCACCGGATCCTGGTACCAGAAACCGATCAGCAGGTAGGAACACAGCCCCACCCCCTCCCAGCCCAGGTAGAGCAGGAGCAGATTGTCGGCCAGCACCAGCACGAGCATGGCAAAGACGAACAGGTTCATGGCGGCGAAAAAGCGGCCATAGCCCTCATCTCCCTTCATGTACTCGCCGGCGTAGAGATGGATCAGCGCCCCCACCCCGGTGACCACCAGCGCCATCAGCAGCGACAGCGGATCGAGGCGCAGCGAGATCCCCGCCCCCAGCGGCGGCAACCACTGCCACAGGGTCACGGTGATGGCCCGCCCGGTTTTTGGGTCTCCGAGAAAGGGGATGGCCAGCCCGAGCACGGCCAGGAACGAGAGCGTCACCGACGAGGTGGCCAGGGCGTGGATCAGGCCGGGCTTCATCTGCCGCGACCGCAAGGTGAGCAGCAAAAAGCCCGCCAGCGGGAGGATCGGAACCAGGGCCAGCGTGGCCTTCACGTTACCCCCTCATCGCGTCGAGGCGGTCGGTATCGAGGGTGCCCGACCGTCTGGCCACCACCACCAGCAGGGCCAGGCCGATGGCGGCCTCGACCGCGGCGGCGGCCATCACCAGCAGGAACATCACCTGCCCCTCGGCAGACCCATGGCGCGACCCGCCGACCACGAAGGCCAGGGCGGCGGCGTTGGTCATCAGCTCCAGGGAGAGGAGGACGAACAGGAAGTTGCGCCGCACCAGCACCCCGATCAGGCCGATCAGAAACAGGACGGCGGAGAGCATCAGTCCCGAGACCATGGGGATGTAGGCGTTCATCGGCAATCTCCCTCGGGCGGCGCTTTGCGGGTCAAGGCCATGGCCGCCAGGATCCCGGCCAGCAGCAGCATCGAGGCCAGTTCGACGCCGATCAGGTAGGGGCCGAACAGCAACTCGTTCACCTGCCAGGGCGAGACGGTGACGCCGATGGTGGTCTCGTCAGTGGAGAAAAAGAGCAGCCAGACGAACTCGCCAAGCAGCACCAGGGTCAGCAACAGCGGGCCGCGCCAGGCACCGGGCGGCATCCAGGCGGCCTCCTGCTCGACCGATTCCCTACCCAGATTCTGGGTCATCACCACCATCACGAACAACACCAGGATCGCCCCGGCAAAAACCAGGATCTCCACTGCCCCGGCCAGCGGGGCGCCGATCATGTAGGCCACCAGCCCCAAGGCCAGGGCGGTCAGGGTCAGGTAGAGCAGGGCGTGCACCGCATGCCGGCGCGAGATGGCCATCCCCGCCGACAGCACCGCCACCACCGCCGCCGTCACGTAGAGTGCGTTCATGGGTTGCCCGTCCTTGTCCCGTTCATGGCAGCAGCGACTTCAGGTCGACGGGGGGTTCCTCGCCGGCTCCTTCGCCCCGCTTTCGCCCCGCCACCGCCACGCCACACCGGTGGAAGTAGTTGTACCCGGGCACCTTGCCCGGCCCCGAAATCAGCAGGTCCTCTTTTTCGTACACCAGGTCCTGACGCTGCCCCTCGGCCATTTCGAAATCGGGGGTGAGCTGGATGGCTGAGGTGGGACAGGCCTCCTCGCACATGCCGCAGAAGATGCAGCGGGAAAAGTTGATGCGGAAGTAGCGGGCGAACCGCCGCCCCCCGGCATCGCGGTCCGCGGCCAGCGAAATGCACCCCACCGGGCAGGCCACCGAACAGAGGGAACAGGCGACACAACGCTCCCCGCCGTCGGGATCGCGGCTGAGCACGATCCGCCCCCGCCAGCGGGCCGGCAGAAGGGGTCGCTCTTCGGGATACTGGCGGGTTTCGCGACGGCGGAAGGTGTGCCGCAACACCTCGGCGATGGATCGCAGCACCGACCACACGGGTCACCTCCTCCAGGGCTGCAGCACCAGCAGGGCTGACAGCAACAGGTTGAGCAGGGCCAGCGGCAGCAGCACCTTCCAGGCCAGGGCCAGGAACTGGTCGAAACGCGGGCGGGGCAGCGCCGCCCGCAGCAGGATGAACAGGCAGATGAAGGCCAGGGTCTTGAGCACCAGCCACACCACCGGGGGGAGCACCGGGCCCAGCCAGCCGCCGCAGTAGAGGGTGGCCGCCAGCAGCGAAACCAGGGTCACCCCCAGGTACTCGCCGACAAAGAACATGCCGAACTTCATCCCCGAGTACTCGGTGTGGAATCCCGCCACCAGTTCGCTCTCCGCCTCGGGCAGGTCGAGCGGCAGGCGGTGGGTCTGGGCCACCCCGGCGATCAGGAACAGGATGAAGCCGGGAAACTGCTTGACCAGGAAGGGGACCCGGGCTTGCGCCTCGACGATGTCCTGGATGCGGAACGAGCCCGCCATCATGGCCACGCCCGCCAGCGCCAACCCCAAAAACGACTCGTAGGCGAGCGTTTGCGCAAGGGCCCGGACTCCGCCCAGCAGGGAATACTTGCTCCCCGAACCGATCCCGGCCAGGGCGACGCTGTAGGCGCCGAGGGCGGCAAACCCCAGCACCAGCAATAGACCGACGTTGAGGTCTACCACCCCGAAGCCCGGGGCGATCGGCACCAGGGAAAACGACATCAGGGTGGTGACCAGTACCACGGCCGGGGCCAGCAGGAAGATGGACCGATCGGCAAAGGGGGGGATCCAATCCTCTTTGAAGAAGATCTTGATCATGTCGGCGATCACCTGGAACAGGCCAAAAGGGCCCACCCGGTTGGGGCCGTAGCGATCCTGCCACAGGGCCAACAGCCGCCGTTCCAGCCAGATCAGGCTGGCCGCGGCCCCCAGGGCTCCAAACAGGATCACGGCGACGATCAGCAGGGGACGGCCGATGGCGCTCATCTCGCCTCCTCGGTGACCGGGTTCAGGAGCACACCCGGCTCTCCGCCCACGAGCGGCCCGCCGATCTCCTCCTGAAAGCGGTTCAGGGCCTGCGGCGAATGCCAGCCGGGGGCCAGGTAGCGGGGCAGGAGATCGGGGGGGGTGCGTCCCGCGGAGCCCTCCATCGAGTAGGCGAACGGGGTGCCCGGATCGGCGGGCACCCCCGGCTCGTGGACGCTCCGCTGGGCGCTGACCGAGGTGCGCCCCGAAGCCCGCCGGGTCGCCCGCGGCACCTTGCCCAGGGCGGGGTCGGCGACGAGGCTGGCCAGCGGGGCCAACACCGGAAACTGCTTGGCAAGTGCGGTATACAAGCCCGTATTCTCCGCCCAGGGGGGGCGTCCCTCGCCGGCCCAGCCGAGCAAATCGGTCAGCCACTCCTCGGCCGAACGTACCTCCCCGGGCGGGGGATGCAAAGGGTAGTACCGCTGTCCGCGAAAGGCCTGGTTGACGAAGGTGCCGGTCTCTTCCACCCAGGAGGCGGCGGGCAGGACGGCCGTGGCCAGGGCCAGCAGGGGCGAAGGCAGCGAATCGATCAGCAGGGTGTCGCGACAGCCCCGCAGCAGGCCCGCCAGGTCGAAGAAGGGGCTCCCCCCCACCCCCTCGGCGTCGGGACTCAGCAGCACCACCACGTCGGCGGGCAGGGTCTTGAGGGCTTCGATCGCCTCGCCCATCCCCCCCGCCCCGGTCAGCAGGGCGAGACCTGCCTGGTTCGCCCCGGAAAAGATGCAGCTGATACGGCTATCGGCCCCCTGCCCGCGCAGCCGGGCGGCGATGCGGCCCAGGGCCTCCAGGGTCGCAGAATCTACTCCGGAAGTGCCGCTGACGATCACCGGGCGGCGAGCGACGGCCAGGAGCCGGGCCAATTCGGCGATGAACCCGGTGGCGGGGATCTCCGAACTGGCAGGCTGCGCGAGTCGCTGTTCGAGTTCGAGGGCCAAGGGCCCAAGCTCGTCCAACGCGACCCTGGCCACCTGCCGGGCCTCGCCGTCGAGGGCGGTCGGCGCCGGGGTGGCCACGAACAGATCCCCGCAAACGAACTCGCCGGCCCGTCGCACCGCGGCGTCGTCCCAGGAAGGGACGCCGATACGGCTCGCGACCTCGGCCATCACCCGGCGGCGCTGCCCGCGGATGGCCAGCTCCAACAACGGCGCCTCGGCGGTCACGTCACAGCCGACAACCAGGATCAGGTCGGCGCGGGTCAGGTCGGCGGGCTCAGCGCCGGGGATCCCTTGCCGAAAGCGAAACCGGACGGCAGTTTCCATGGCTGCCGCGGTCGCCGAATCCACCCCCCAGTAGAAATTCTTCGCCCCCACCAGGGTGCGCAGGGCGAAGTTGGCCTCCAGCGAAGCCCGCGGGGAACCGATCCCCACCCGCCGCGTGGCGCGCCGGACCAGAGCCGACAGGTGGTCGGTGCCCGCTTCGGCGACGACCGTTTCCCGACCCAACCCCTCGACCGGAGTGATCTCCAAACGGGTCAACCGGGGTTCGCGAGCCATCGCGGCTGCGGCATAGCGCCCCCGGTCGCAGAGAAAATACCCGTTGATCGCCGGGTGGTAGCGGTTCTGAACGCGGCGCAGGTCGTCGCCCCGGCCCGACAGGAAGACGTTGCAGCCCACCGCGCAGCCGGCACACACCGAGGGCACCGACATCAAGTCCCACTTGCGGAGGTAGTTCGGCTCGAAGGTGCGGTCGGTGAACGCTCCGGTTGGACAGATCTCGGCCAGGTTGCCGGCAAACGGCGAGGCCAGGGGGCCGTCAGCGGCGGGCCCGAACCAGACCCTGCGGCCCGCGCCCAGGACTTCCAGGTCGCGGCCGCCAGCGAGGTCCCGGTAATAGCGGACGCAACGGTAACAGGCGACGCAGCGGTTCATCTCGTGGTTCAGCGCCGGCCCCAGGTCGCGGTTGTGGTGGGTCCGCTTGGTGAACCGGTACTGCCGGGTACGGTGCTTCGCCAGCACGGTCATGTCCTGGAGGTGGCACTCCCCCCCCTCGTCGCACACCGGGCAGTCGTGGGGGTGGGAGGTCATCAGCCACTCGATCACCGCCGCCCGCAGGGCCAGCGCCTCGGGATCGTCGATGTTCACCCGCATGCCGTCGGCGACGGGGGTCATGCACGACATCACCACCTTGCCCCGGGTATCCTGGTCGTCGCGAAACACCCGCACCGCACACTGGCGGCAGGCGCCAACCGAGTGCAAGGCGGGGTGCCAGCAGAAGTAGGGGATCTCGAACCCCAGGGAGAGGCAAGCCGCCAGCAGGTTCTGCCCCTCCTTGACGTGGAACTCCCGCCCTTCGACCCGCAAGGTGATCATGTCATCTCCACGGACAGCATCGTCCGGTGACGTGCCGCTCGAAATCGGCCCGGAAGTGCTTGAGTGCACTGCCGAGCGGTGCCATGGCCCCCGGGGCCAGGGCGCAAAACGTGTGCCCCGCGGCCAGCAGGGCGACGTGACGGTCGAGCACATCCAAATCGCCATCCCGCCCCTCGCCCGCCTCCAGGGCACTCAAAGTCCGTTCCACCCAGGGCAATCCCTCGCGGCAGGGGGTGCACCAGCCGCACGACTCGCGGGCGAAAAAGCGGATCAGGTTGAGGACGAAGCCCACCGGGCAGATGCCGTTATCGAGGACCACCATGGTGCCGGTGCCGAGGCGGCTGCCGGCCCGGGCCACCGAGTCGAAGTCGAGAGGCGTGTCGAGGTGGTCGGCGGTCAGCAGGTCGGTCGAAGCCCCTCCGGGCAGCACGGCGCGGAACAGCCGGTCATCGCGCATGCCCCCGGCGTGCTCTTCCAGCACCTGGCGCAACGGGGTGCCCATCGGCAGTTCCCACAGCCCCGGGGTGCGCACCCGGCCCGACACGCCGAACAGCTTGGTCCCCCCGTCGGGGCCGATCCCCAGTTCGCGGAACCAGGCGGGACCGTGGCGAATGATGCCGGGCAAGTTGCACAAGGTCTCGACGTTGTTGACGATGGTCGGCTGCCCGAACAGGCCGCACACCTGGGGGAAGGGCGGTTTGGCCCGCGGCACCGCCCGCCGTCCTTCGAGCGAGTTGAGCAGGGCGGTCTCCTCGCCGCAGATATAGCGACCGGCCGAGGTATGCACGCGCACGTGCAGCTTCCAGTTCCCCTTGCCGGAAAACAGCCCGGCGGCCTCGGCCTGGGCGATGGCGCGGCGCAGGATTGCGGCGGCGGCGCGGTACTCGGTGCGCAGGAAGATCACCGCCTCGGTCGCCTCGATGGCGTGGGCGGCAAGGATCATCCCCTCGAGCAGCAGGTGGGGATCCCCTTCGAGCAGCAACCGGTCCTTGAAGGTGCCAGGCTCCATCTCGTCGCCGTTGACCACCAGAAACTTCTGCTTCGGCGAGCCTTCGCCGCGCGGCACAAAGCACCACTTCTGACCGGTGGGGAAGCCCGCGCCACCTCTCCCCCGCAGCCCCGACTCGGTCACCAGCCGCAGCACTTCTTCAGCGGGCAGGTCGCCTAACGCCCAGCGGGCGGCCTCGTAGCCCCCCGCCCGGCGGTACCCTTCGAGGCTCACCGGCTGCCGGGAGGGCAGCAGACGCTCGGTCAACGGTCGCCGGGTCATGGCTTGCCCCGCCGCAGGTCGGTCACGATGCGGTCCACCAGCCCAGGGGTCAGGGGGCCGACCAGCTCGTCGTCGACCATCATCGCCGGGGCCCGGTCACACGCCCCCAGGCAGGCCACCGGCAGCAAGGTGACGGCGCCGTCGGCGGTGGTCTCGCCAAAGCCGATGCCCAGACGGGCCATCAGATGGTCGCGCATGGCGTCGCCGCCGGTCACCCAGCAGCTGATGCTGTCGCACAGCAGAATCACGTGGCGCCCCACCGGCTGCCGGAAGATCAGGCTGTAGAAGGTGGCCACCCCGTCGACCTCGACCGGAGTCATGCCCAGCAGCTCGGCGATGCCTGCGACCGACTCGTCCGACACCCAGCCCCGGTGGCGCTGCACCACGTTCAAGGCCTCCAGGCAGGCGGCCCTGGGGGTCGGCAGGTGGGGCAATTCGAGAACGATCTCGCGTTTTTCCAGTTCGCTCAGCATGAGGAGAAACCTCGGCCCGGCAGGTCCATCAGCGGGCTCATCGGTCGACGTCGGCCAGCACGAAATCGATGCTGCCGAGGTACGACATCAGGTCGGCCACCGTCAGGCCCCGGCAGATCGCCGGCACCATCTGCAGGTGGGGAAACGACGGGGTGCGGATGCGGGTGCGATAAGACATGGTCTCGCCGTCGGCGACCAGATAGTAACTGTTCAACCCCTTGCTGGCCTCGACCGGGAAACAGGCCTCGCCCGGAGGGATGACCGGCCCCCAGGAGACCGCCTCGAAGTGGTGGATCAGGGTCTCGATGTCGCTGAGCATCTGCTCGCGCGGCGGCGGTACGGCCAGCGGGTGGTCGGCGCGCACGGCGCCCCCCGGCAGGTCGCGACGGCACTGCTCGACGATGGCAAGGCTCTGGCGCATCTCCTCGATGCGCACCAGCGCCCGGTCGTAGCCGTCGCCGGCGGTGGCGGTGGGGATCTCGAAGTCGAGTTGCTCGTAGCCCGAATAGGGGCGCACCTTGCGCCAGTCGAAGGGGAGCCCGCAGGCCCGCAACCCCGGCCCGGTCACCCCCCAATCCAGGGCCTGCGCCAGGGTGTAGGCGCCGATGCCGCGGGTGCGGGCACGAAAGATCGAGTTCTTCATCACCAACCGGTCGTACTCGCCTAGTCGCACGGGGAACCAGGCCAGGAATTCGTCGACCCGGCTCTCCCACCCTTTGGGCAGGTCGGCGCCGACACCGCCCAGGCGAAACCAGCCGGGGTGCATGCGCGCCCCGGTGATGCCCGCAACCAGGTCGAGGATGCGCTCGCGGTCGCTGAACATGTAGAACACCGGGGAGAGGGCGCCGACGTCCTGGGCGAAGGTGCCGTACCACACCAGGTGGCTGGAGATGCGGAAGAGCTCGGCCAGCATCACCCGGATGCGTTGCGCCCGCGGCGGCACCTCGATGCCGGCCAGCCGCTCGACCGACAGCAGGTAGGGAAGCTCGTTGAGCACCCCGGACAGGTAGTCGACGCGGTCGGCGTAGGGGATAAACGAGTGCCAGGTCTGGCGCTCGCCCATCTTCTCGGCCCCGCGGTGGTGAAAACCGATCTCGGGCATCGCCCGCACGATCTCTTCGCCGTCGAGCATCAGCACGATGCGCAGCAGCCCGTGGGTGCCGGGGTGCTGGGGGCCGAGGTTCAGGATCAGGGTGTCGGGGTCCCCCTCCCCTCCGGTCAGATTCAGATCCTCGGGGCGGAAGCGCTTCCCTTCCTGCTCGGCGGCAGCCCGCTCGTCGGGAAGCTGGAAGGGGGGATTTTCGGTGGCCCGGGCCGGATGCTCTTTGCGCAGGGGGTGGCCCGGCCAATTCTCGGGCATCAGGATGCGTCGCAGATCGGGATGACCCGTAAAGCCGATGCCGAACAGGTCCCACACCTCCCGCTCGTACCAGTTGGCGCACGGCCAGCTCGAGGCGATCGAGGGGGCCGATGGTCGTTCCCCGAGCAGCGGCACCTTGACCCGCACCTGCGCCCCCCCCTCGGTGGAGAGCAGGTGGTAGACCAGGGTGAAGTCGGCGGCGGGTTGACCCTCTCGATGCTCGCGTCTCCGTTCGTCGATGGCGGTCAGATCGAACAGCATCGGAAAGGTGGGGCCCGGACCGTGCCGCAGGGTCTGCAGCACCGAGGCGGCGTTCCCAGCCTCCACCCACACGGTGGGAATGCCGTCGGCGGTCTCCTGGAGCGTCACTACCTGCGCCGGGTCGAGCCCCGCCAGCAGGGGCGATTGCGACGACAACGGGGATGGGGTCACGGCGGTCACCACTCTTCGGGGGACTTGAGGTCGACGATGCCGCGCCGGGTCCGGTGTTTCTCTTCGCGCCTGGCGGGAAGCTCGGGCCGCAACACCTCCTGCGGGCCGGCAAGCCAGGTCAACGGTCGCCGCTCGCGGGCGATCTTCTGCTGCAGCAGCATCAACCCTTCCATGAAGGCGTCGGGGCGTGGCGGGCAACCGGGCACGTAGACGTCGACCGGCAGGATCTTGTCGACCCCCTGGACCACGCTGTAGATGTCGTACATGCCGCCCGAATTGGCGCAGGCCCCCATGGCGATCACCCAGCGCGGCTCCATCATCTGCTCGTAGAGGTGGCGGATCACCGGGGCGACCTTCCAGAACACCGTGCCGGCGACGACCATCAAATCGGCCTCGCGCGGGGTGGCGCGGATCACCTCGGCGCCGAAGCGGGCCACGTCGTAGCGGCTGGTCAAACTGGTGGCCATCTCCACGTAGCAGCAGGAGAGACCGAAGTTGAAAGGCCAGACCGAATTCTTGCGCCCCCAGGCGACCAGGTCCTGCAGACGGGAAAAGACCACCGAGCGGGCGACCGCATCGGCCATCGGGGACCCCGAAAACGCCCCCCCCTTCGCCCCGGGCAGGCGGCTCACCGTTCCTCCGGCCGGGCCGGCGGACGGACCAGGTCGAGGACACCGCGCCGGGCCAGGTAGAACAGGGCGACCAGCAGCAGCAGGATGAACAGCGCCATGGCCCCAAACACCCGCCCCCCGCCGCCGCGCACGTTGAGCACCCAGGCGAGCAAGAAGACCGTCTCGACGTCGCGCAGCACGAACCGCACCGCCAGGCGGAAGAAGTTGGCGTGGAAGCGCAAGTGGGCGGAACCGGTGGGCAGGATGCCCGACTCGAAGGGGATCGCGGTGGTGCGCTGGCGGTGGCGCTCGCCGAGCACGGCGGAGAGTCCCATCATCACGCCGACCACGACGAATACCAGGAAGATGTAGAGGGCCAGCGGCCACCAGCCGACGACGCCCAGGCTCATGCCGCCCCCCCCCGGTGGAAACCCGGCGGCACGGAGCCCCGCGAGCGAAACGGGGCCGGACAAAGGGAGCGGGCGTTTCTGGGCATCGCCGGCAGTATACCCAGCCCCGAAAAACAAGTCAAGAATCGGGCCGGGGGGCTCAAAGCCCCCCTGTTGTGCGGGTTCCAGAGTCCACGGCCCCCATCGCAACGCCACCGTCTTCCTCAGGTAGCGGGAGTTTTCAAATTTTCAAAGTCCGTCCCTATCGGAACGAGTAGACAGCGATCACCGGGTCGCCGGGATACAGCGGGTCGTCGTCGTTGACGGCCGCGGGCAACGTCAGGTACAGGAGCCCCCGGGCCTCGTCGAAGGACCCGCCGGCGATGCCGTCGGGCCACTGCCCCGGCACGGTGTAATTCGGGTAGCGGGCGAATGGCAGCGGGAAGACGCCCACGCTGTAAGGCCTTGGCTCATCGGGCCGGGTGGCGGTCAGGATCTGCTCGAGGTCGTAGAAGGCGATCATGGCATGACGGTCCTGGGCGTCCCAAACAGCGGGCCCGCCGCTGTTGTAGCCCATCGAGTCGTCCCGCTTGTAGACGATGGTGCCGGCAACCGGCGGCTGGAACGCCGGTTCGGGCGTGCCGTGCCAGGGGTTGGCCGGGTTGCGGTGGAA
>CAZTNO010000026.1:8773-16849 GCA_964614865.1 uncultured Clostridia bacterium | reverse complement strand
GGGGTCTGCTGCAGCATGCCGGCGATCCGCCCCATCTCGGTGTCCATGCCGGTGGCCACCACCAGGGCGCGGCCGTGGCCGTAGGTGGCCACGGTGCCCGAAAACACCATGTTGCTTTGGTCGCCCAGCGCCACCTCGCCCGCGATCGCCGCGGTCGACTTGCCCACCGGCAGGCTCTCCCCGGTCAGCGAGGCCTCGGCGACCTGCAAGGCCACCGATTCGACCAGCCGGCCGTCGGCCGGGATGGCATCGCCCTCCTCGATCATCACCAGGTCGCCCGGCACGAGGTCAGCTGCCGGGATGCGCTGCCGCTCGCCGCCGCGCACCACCGTGGCCTCGCCCGCGGTCATGGCGCGCATGGCGGCCAGCGCGGCTTCGGCCCGCGTTTCCTGCACGAAGCCCATGGTGGCGTTGAGCAGCACCACCGCCAGGATCGCCAGGGCCTCGTACGGCAGCGCGGTGTCGTGCTCCATGATCCAGAGCAGGGTCGAGATCGCGGTGGCCACCAGCAGCAGCACGATCAGCACGTCCTCGAACTGGGCCAGGAAGCGCCGCCAGGCGGGGACCCGCTTTTCCTCGGCCAGCTCGTTCCTGCCATATGCCGCCAGCCTCGATTCCGCCTCGGCGGCCTCGAGGCCGCGCAGCGGATCGCTGGCAAACGCCGAGGCGACCTCGGCGACGGTCCGGTGGGTGGCGCCTGCTGCTTCGGGCCGGGAAACGGGCTTTTCGTCGGTCATCGAAATCTCCTTACCCAATGAATCGGGCGCGGGGGAGGAAGCGAGGTCGGGGGTGAGGCCGTGGACCCTTTTACCCGATCGCTTCGTTAAAGTCAACCCGCTGCGCCGGCGCGGTTTTCGTGGCATAATCGCGGTCATGATGCGGGGCAAGGCGCTGTTCGCCGGGCTGGTCGTGCTGCTGGGGGCGTTCACCCTGCCGGCGGAGTGGCCCCTGCGCTGGCGGATGCTCGAGTCGGGCCATTTCCGCCTCTACCACCCGGCTCGCCTGGCGGGCGAGGCGGCCCGGTTTTTGGCGGCGCTCGAGCGCACCCGACCGCTGGCGGTCCGGCTCACGGGCAATGACCGCGGGCGCACCTCGGTGGTGCTCGAGGACTGGGGGCTTTCGGCCAACGGCCTCACCGACCCGGTGTTCGCCCGCATCGAGCTGGGGCTGCGCCCCCCCTCTTTTGCTCCCGGGGAGGCGGTCGCCGACTGGCCGGCCGAGGTCGGGCTGCACGAGACGGTCCACCTGTTCCACCTGACCCGGGCGGAAGGGGCGGCGCGGGTGCTCACCGCCCTGTTCGGCGACCTGGCGGCGCCCAGCATCTACGCCCCGCTGTGGCTTTCCGAGGGGGTGGCGGTCAGCGGCGAGTCGATGCTCTCCGCGACCCAGGGGCGGCTCCACGACGGGCGCCTTTCGGCCTACCTGGACGAGCGGCGAAACGGCGGCGGATTGCCTTCGCCCGCCTGGGTCACCGGCGAGCCGCTGGCCTTTCCCGCAGACCAGGCCTACCTGTACGGCGGGGGCTTCGTCGCCTACCTGGCCGGGCGCTTCGGCGAGGGCCAGGTCACCCGCTTTCTCGGGGCCAATGCCGCAAGGCCCCTGGCGCTGCTGTCGCCGCTGCTGCCGGCGCTGGGCTTCGAACGTTCGGCCAGGCGGGTGTTCGGCAGTTCGCTGCAGGCTTTGTGGCGGCAGTGGCGCGGCGAGGGTGCCGGCGGGACCGGCAGTGCCGGGACGGGTGGCCACCCCGTCCCGGCCATGGACACCCGTCCCGCTTCCTGGCTGCCCGGGCCGCTGGCGGTCACCCCGGGCGGACTGCTGGTGGCGGGGAGCCTGCCGCAGAAGGTCGCCTTCCAGCGGGTGCGCTGGCGCCACCGCCTGATCGAAATGGACGAAGCCGGGAGGCAGCGCACGGTGGCCCGCTTCACCAGCCCGGTGCTGCGCCTGGCGGTCGCGGGCCGGCGGGCCTTCCTGGTGGTGCGCGAGCTGCGCGCGGGCTACGCCAACCTGGCGCTTTCCGGGGCGGGCGGGGTGGGCGAGCTGCGCGAACTCGACCTGCCCTCCGGCCGCCACCATCGCCTGCTGGCCGGGCTGATTCGCGGCCTGGCGGTCGCCGGGGACGGCCGCCTGCTCTTCAGCCGCGACCTGCCCTCGGGGGGAAGCGAAGTCGTGCTGCTGGACCCGAAAACCCTGCGCCAGGCGGTGATCTGGCGGGGAGCGGGCTTCATCGACGAGCTGCTGCCCCGGGGTAGCGAGATCGTGGTACTGGGACGCCTGGAGGGGGAGCCGTGGGCGATCTCGGTGCTGACTCCGGGGCAGACCTCGCTGCGTCCGCTGCTCGCCGGCGGGCTGCCGCGCGGCCATCTGGCGGCGGACGGGGAGGGAGTGCTGTTCACCCAGGGCGACGGCCTGGGCTATCGCATCCTGCGCCTCGACCCGGCTACGGGAGCGCTGGCTCTGTTCGATGCTGACGGCACCCGCTGCCGCCCGGTGGCCGGAGCTTCCGGGGCCTGGATCGGCTGCTGGCGGTTGACAACTGAAGGGTGGCGGGTGGAGAGGCTCCCCCCGCGCTGGCGGGCGATGGCGAATCCGGCGGAAACCGAACCTGCCGGCGTGCCGCCCGGCGAAACGGGCTCCTTGCGGTCGCGCCCCCCGTTCCTGCTGTCGAGCCTGGTGCCGCGGGCGCGCGTCCCTTACGCGGAGTGGCAAAGCGACCGTCACGCCCTGGGGCTCTGGCTGCTGGGCGCCGATCCGCCCGGCTTTTTCCAGTACTCGGCCCGGCTGGGCTGGGACCTGAAGAACCGTCAGGCCGACCTGGCGCTGACCGTGGGCACCGCGCGCCTCTCCCCGCTGCGGTTGGAGCTCTGGGGCGAACGCACCGCCTGGCACCGGCGCTGGGGCATCCTCGCCCTGCTGCCGCTGCGCCCGCGCCGCGGGGCGGGACTGACCGGGTTCGACCTGGCCATGGGAGCGAGCCGCCTGTCCTATCCGAGGTCCACCTGGGAGGTGACCCCGCGGCTGTCGACCCGCTGGAGCTGGCCCGGCCTGGCCTTGGACGCCAGCCTGCGGGCGCGCTGGGAGCCCGGAACAGGCGAACCGCCCGGGCTCTACCTGACGGCCAGTGGTTT
The DNA here is from genome assembly GCA_964614865.1 of uncultured Clostridia bacterium. Lineage (GTDB taxonomy): Bacteria > Acidobacteriota > Aminicenantia > UBA2199 > UBA2199 > CAZTNO01. The sequence continues at coordinate 13,724 of CAZTNO010000026.1, read as the reverse complement.
GCTGCCGCTGCCGGTCGGGGCGTTTTCCCTGACGCTGCGGGCGGCAGACGACCCGGGGCTTGCCGACCGCGAGATGCTCCCCCCGGTGCGCGGCGAGCCCTGGGGGGCGCCCCCGGGGCGGGCGCTGGTGGCCTTTGCCGACGCCCGGCTGCCGCTGGCGCGGATCCGCAAGGGGCTCTGGAACCCGGCCCTGTTCATCGAGGACCTGTGGGCCGGGGTGTTCTGCGATTTCCAGGGGCGTCCCGGCTGGGCCCCGGTGTGGGCCGCAGGCTTCGAGGCGGCGCTGGAGACCCGCTTGCTCTTCACCGTGCCGGCCCTGCTGGGCGTGCGCCTGGCCACCGGGCCGGGCAAACGCTGGCGGGGCTCGCTGTTCGCCACCCTGGGCATCCTGCCGTTCCTGGGAGGGAGCAGAGGCCCGGAGGCGGCGCGGGAGCGGTAAAAAAAAACCGCCGGCCGGGAAACCCGGCCGGCGGCGGGGGAGGGGGCGGACGATCAGTGGCGGTGCAGGTCCTTGTGCATGATCTTGCGGGTCTCGTGGAGGCGGTCGTCGGCGGGCATGTCCATCAGCATCTGGTTCATGTTCTCGTCTTTTTCGGCCATCAGCAGCCGGGCCATGTAGTCGACGATGCTGGCGGGAAAGACCTTGTCCCGCTCGTAGAGGCTGCGCTTGCGCAGCAGGATCTGCGCCGACTCGACGCAGCTCTTGGGCAGGATCGGCAGCTTGTCGAGCAGTTCGCGGTTCTTGAAAATGTTGCCGGTGGCGTAGAGGCGCTCGGCCAGGGCCAGGCTCTCCTCGGGGTGGCTCAGACCGTACTCGGCGGCCATGGTCAGGCCGGCCAGCAGCAGGTGGACGATGGCCGAACCGTCGGGGCTGCGCAGCTCGAAGGTCTGCCGTCCCTGGGAGTCGTGGAAGGGCTCGACCTGCCTGGGGTTCAGGATGGCGGCCAGATTGTCCTGCTGAGTCCAGCCCAGCGGCACGCGGATCATGGCCGAGCGGTTGCGGTCGCTCCAGCAGATGCGGGTCGGGGCCTCCTGGTTGGGCACCAGGCGCAGGTAGGCCGAGGAGACGGTGTTGCCGAATGCGGTCAGCGAATCGGCGTAGTGACAGAGGCCGCCGATGGCCTGGCGCGCCTCGGGGGTGAGCTCCTGGTCGGTGCCCCGCATGATGTTCCTGCCGTCCTTGCGCAGGTCGAGGTGCACGTGCAAGCCGGTGCCGGCGATCCCCTCCTCGATCTTGGGGGTGAAGGTGGCCACGCAGCCGTGCTTGCGGGCCACGTTGCGGATGATCCAGCGCGACAGTACCAGGTTGTCGCCGGTCTCGACCACCGGGGTGGGCAGGAATTCGATCTCCAGCTGTTCGGCGCTCTTGCCCATGATCTCGGGGATGTCGGAGCGCACGCTCTCGACGTAGCCGACCTCGCTGTGGGCGTACTTCACCGAACCGGTGATCTGGGTGATCAGGCGCACCATCTCGTTGACGATCTCGCCGCTCTTCATGAACGGAGCGGCGCTGTGGTAGCCGCGCTGCTTTTCGGCCGGATAGAGCTTGCTCGCCGGGTCGGAGAGGAGGAAAAATTCGAGCTCGCCCAGCGCGTACAGGTCGAGGCCGGTGTTCTTGCGGAACAGGTCGCTGGCGTTGGAGAGGATGGTGTCGAGGGCAAAAGGGGCCAGCTGGGCGTCGTGGGTCAGGTAGCGGCACATCACGTCGAGGCTGCCTTCGTCGAAGGGGCTCAGGAAGGCGCTGCGGTAGACCGGCACCACGTAGAGGTCGGAGACGGCGGTGTCGACCATACCCTTGAACAGCGAGGAGCCATCGGCCCGCTCGCCGTCGGCCAGGATGCGTTCGGCCTGGTGTCGATCGGCGATCGGGATCTTGAGCTCCTTGATCTTGCCGTCGAGCCCGGTGTAGTGGAAGGTGATGCGCTCGATCTGACGGGCTTCGATGACCTTGATCAGGTCCTGGCGGGTGAAGTCTTCCTTTTCCTTGTTCAGGATTCGGGAAAGCGGGTTGGCGAGGGCGAACGTGTTTTCCATCGGTCCTCCTTGCGAATTGGACCCCCCTTATATCACATCGACGCCGGTTTGACAACCCTTTTGGCCCCGGCCCCCCGGGGGAAAACAGGCCTGTGTGCGGGATCGGAAAAAACACCGGCAGGTCGGCTTTTTCGCCCACCGGTTTTGGTGCAGGTCAAGCCAAGATCGGCTGGAAGGCGATCGGCAAGCGGCCGGGGGGACGATTTCCACATTTTTTTTGCAAACCGCGGCGATCCCGGCAATGCGCTCGAGAAGAGGTTTTCGGGGCAACATGGGGCCGCGGCTGCGCCGGCGCGGATTCGCCCGCCGAGCCCGCCCGCAGGGGGGCTTGCGTCCCGGACGCCGGGGTGGTAGCTTTCCCGGTATGAGCGAGGAACTCCACAACCTGCCGTCGATCCCCGGTTACCGGCTGCTTCGCCCCCTGGGCGACGGCGGCATGGCCAAGGTCTATCTGGGCATCCAGGAGAACCTGAACCGTCGGGTCGCGATCAAGGTGCTCGAACCCCGCGTGTTCAAGGATCCGGGCCTGGCCGTGCGCTTCATGCGCGAGGCCGAGATGGCGGCCGCCCTGCAGCACTCCAGCATCGTTTCCATCTACGACGTGGGCCAGGTCGGGGAGTGGCGCTACATCGTGATGGAGTGCCTGGAGGGCAACCTGGGCGAGGCCATCTTCACCCACGCCGGGGGCAAGCTCTCCGCCGCCGAGGCCGAGGCCATCCTGCGCCCGCTGGCCCTGGCGCTGGACTATGCCCACCGCGAGGGGATCATCCACCGCGACATCAAGCCCGACAACATCATGTTCCGCCGCGACGGCACGCCGGTGCTGGTCGATTTCGGCATCGCCAAGGCCCTGGGGGGCGACCTCGACGTGACCAAGACCGGCACCAGCATCGGCACCCCTCACTACATGAGCCCCGAGCAGGCCAACGCCGGCGAGGTCGACGGCCGCAGCGATTTCTACTCGCTGGGGGTGGTGCTGTACGAGATGCTGACCGGCGAGAAGCCCTTTCCGGCCGAGAGCTATGTCGCGGTGGTGATGCGTCACCTGCACGATCCGGTGCCCCGGCTGCCTTCCGAAGTGGCCCGGTTCCAGCCTCTGCTGGAGCGGATGATGGCCAAGACGCCGGGCGAACGGGTGGCCAGCGGCAGGGAAGTGATCGCCCTGCTCGACCGCCTCGGGGCCCCTCCCGAAAAGCTTCCCCAGCCAAACCCATCGGTGGGTTCGCCGGCGGGCGTGGGAAAAAAGGCCAAGCCGCTGCTGTTCTGGGCGGGGCTTGTGGCTGCCTTCCTGCTGGCCGGGGTGGCGCTCGGGGTGCTGCTGAACCGGCCCGCGGCAGAGGAGGCTATCCCCGCGAGCCCCGCCCGGCCGGTTCCGGGGCCCCTGGCCAGCCCCCCGGTTTCCAAGGTGGATCGTTCCCCGGCAAACCCTGCGCTGCCAGTTGCTACGGAGACTCTGTCCCGGCAAGTGCCTTCGCCCCCCCTCGCGGTAGATGCCGGCGCTCCACCGCTTCTGCCTACCGCACCGAAGGCTGGGAGCGTCCCTGCCACCCCCGGCAAACCGGACGGGGACCTTTCCGCCGCCGCCGGGACGACCTTGGTGCGGCTGCGCGCCCAGCCTATTCAGATCGACCACGACGAGATCGCCGCCCTGGTGCGGCGGTTCGATTTTGCCGAGGCCACCAGCAACCCCGGGGGGCGGTTTGCCGGCCGGTTGCTCCGGCAGGGCGAGGTGATCGTCGACCGGCGCACCGCCCGGATGTTTGCTCCCGGCGCCATCGCCGGCGACCACCCCTGGGAGAAAGGGCAAAAGGAGCTGGAAAAACTCAACCAGCAAGGGTTTGCCGGCTTTCACGACTGGCGTTTGCCCACCCTGGAGGAGGGGCTCTCCTTGCTGCGACGGCCGCTGCCCGGGGGGGCGCCCAGGGGCGACCCGGCGCTGGGGGAGGTCACGGGCGGTATCTGGACCGCCGACCAGCTGAGCGGCACGACGCGCTGGACGGTGCGCTTCGACCAGGGGCTGGTCTTCGCCAGTTCCGAGCGCTCGGCCTATCGGTTGCTGCCGGTGCGCAACCTCCCTTGATCCTCGCTCATGAACCCTCAGGCAAAAAGAAAGATCGCCTTTTTGGGGGATTTGAACTATACTCTGGTACCGCGGCCCTCGAGTCTCTGGAAAGGTTCCTGGCAAAAACTCTTTCACGGCGTTGGCGGCCGGGTGCGCGCCCTAGGGGTGCGTCGGTTTGATAAACGGTTACATATAAGGAGTAACGAGTGAACATCTACGTAGGCAATCTGTCCAGGGACCTCAGCGAAGCCGAGTTGCGCGAAGCCTTCACCGCCCATGGCGAAGTCGCTTCGGTGGCCATCATGAAAGACAAATTCACCGGCGAACCCAGAGGCTTCGGCTTCGTCGAGATGCCCAGCAAGGAAAGTGCCGAGAAGGCCATCGCCTCGCTGAACGGTACCGAACTCAAAGGCCGCAACCTGACAGTCAACGAGGCCCGGCCCAAGACCGAGCGTCCGCGTGGCGGCGGCGGTGGGGGCGGCTTTGGTGGCGGTCGTGACGGCGGCGGCTACGGCGGCGGTCGCGACGGTGGTCGCGGCGGCAACAAACGCTGGTAACCCTGATCGCGTAAGAATTCTGGCGGCGGGGGGTCTCCCCCCCGCCGGCAGCGTCAGGGGCAGCCAGCAGGAGATCAGCAGCGGCAGGAGACGAGGGCGGCGTTGATTTCGGCGGCAGTCGCTCATGGGGGCACTTCCTTGTATTGTCGATGGATACGGGGATTATAGGAAAGTGCGAACTCGGAGGGAATAGGATGAGGAATTCGCTTCGCTCATTCCAGATCCTATCCCCTCGAGATTGGATCGGGGAAGTACTAGATCGGAGGGAATAGGATGAGCGATTCGCTGCGCTCATCGC
>CAZTNO010000026.1:0-8673 GCA_964614865.1 uncultured Clostridia bacterium | reverse complement strand
AGATCCCTTTCCCTCAGCTTTGATCTGGGAAGTATAAACTCGGAGGGAAAGGGATGAGCGATCCCCTTCGGGTCTCGCAGATCCCTTCCCCTCAGATCTGATCTGGAAAGTGCAAGATCGGAGGGAATAGGATGAGCGATTCGCTGCGCTCATCGCAGATCCCTTTCCCTCAGCTTTGATCTGGGAAGTATAAACTCGGAGGGAAAGGGATTCGAACCCCTGGACCTCGTGAGAGGTCAACGGTTTTCAAGACCGCCGCATTCAACCGCTCTGCCATCCCTCCGCAAGGCTCCAAGGGTAGCACGGAGGCCCTTTGGCTGTCAAACGCGATTTGCCCCTCCGGTCGCGATGTGCTATATTGCCTGGGTGATCGGGGTTTTCATGACTGGATCGTGGCTTCGGGCCGGGCTTTTCCTGTTTTTCTCCGTGATTGCGGGTTCGTGCCTCGCCATGCCCGTTGTGTTGCCCAACGAGCCACCCCTTTTCAGAAAAGGCGAGAATCCCTTTTTCACTTTTTTTCGCGATCATCCGGCCCCCTTTTCGTTGGGTCTCGTCGCCACTTCGCGTTTCGAGGAGGATCCCCTTCGCTGGAAGGTGCCCGAAGAGTCGCAGCCGACCCTTCCGAAAGCGATCGGGCCTGTCGGTCCGGTGACCCGGGCCCTCCTTGCCAACGCCGGCTTGCTGGGCTTTTCCACCGTTCGTTACTGGATCCAGGAGAGCGTCAACAAACCCGACTGGGAATACCAACTCACCTGGCACGACCAGTGGCGGCGGTTGTTTCGGCTCGACGGGGTGCGCTTCGACGACAACTCGTTCGAGGTGAACTGGACCCACTCGGGGGCCGGGGCGATGTACTATCAACTGGCCCGCTCCAGCCGGCTGAACATGGCCCAGTCCATGCTTGCCACCCTGGCCTGCTCCACTTTCTGGGAACTGATCAGCGAGTTCAAGGAGGTGGTCAGCGTCAACGATCAGTTCATGACCGTAGGCGGCAGCCTCTCGCTCGGAGAAACCACCTTCCAGCTCGGCGATTACTTTCTGCAAGGGGCCCGCACTCCGTTCAACGAAACCATGGGGTGGGTGTTCGGTTTTCTTGGCCGGGTGAACCGGCTGGTGTTCGGCATCCCCTCCCCGGAACGCGGCGAGAGCGATGCGCTCGGGTTTTCCCTGAGCCAGGGGCATCGCTTCCGCTTCACCTCGGGGGTGAAGAGCACCCGCCTGGCCGAGGGCCGCGACAGCAACCCCGAACTCGCAGCGAGCGTTCATTTGGAGCTGCTCCATCTGGGCCGGAGCGAGCGATCGGGGACGCTGCACCGCCAGGTCGCCGGACCCCTCGCCACCGGGTTCTTTTTCGGCTTGTCGACCACCCTGGGCGGCCTGAACGAGTACGTGTTCCGCACCGAAACCCACTTCGCGGGAAAGGTCCACCAGCACATGCAACCCCCGGGGCCGGGAGCGGGGTCCGAGGGCACCCGCTGGTACATCGGCGCGCTGAATTCTTTCGAGCTGATCTGGAGGCGCTACGCCGATTTCAAAGACAAACTGGCCATCGTCCACCTGCTGGGCCCGGTGTTCGACCTCCACCACCACCGCCCCCCCCTCACCCTGCGGGCGCGCACATCGCTCAGCGCCGACATCGGCCTGATCTCGGGGCACGCCTTCGACCGCTGGTCGAAAACCCACGACCCCTCGGGGGTGAAAACCACCCTGAAACGCTGGGGGTATTACTACGGGGTCGGGTACTCCTGGACCGGTGTGGTCGAGCTCATTCACGGGATGCTGCTGGCCGGGGGCGAGGTCCGGTACCACCGGTACTTTTCGGTCGAAGGGCTGGACCGGCGGCAAAGCGAGGTTCGCGACGATTTCGCCCTGCGCGACACCTATCTCAGCTGGCAGGCCTACCTGGGCATCCGCTTTCCCCAGGCTCCCTTCTCGATCCGCTTTCTGGTGGAGTCGCTGGACAGGCGCGGCACGATCGCCCCGCTCCGGGTTCTGGACAGCGACTGGCGCTTCGCGGGTCAGCTGGTGCTGGAGATCTAGCCCACCGGGGGGTCGCCGCCCCGGGGCCCCGTTTTGCCGCTATCGAACAGGTTTTTGGCAATGGCGGTGACGCTGGCCAGATCGGTGACGTTGGTAGGCACGATCAGGGTGTTGGTCTGGCGGGCGAGGCCGGCAAACGCCCCGATCCAGTCGGTGGCGATGCGCAACTGTACCGCTTCGGGTCCGCCGGGCTGGCCGATGGCGGCGGCGATTTCCGAGATCCCCTGGGCGGTGGCGCGGGCGACCTCGAGGATGGCGGCGGCCCGTCCTTTGGCCTCGTTTTCCATGCGGATCCGCTCTCCCTCCGACTTCTTGATCGCCTCCTGCTTTTCGCCTTCGGCACGGTTGATGCGCGCCTCCTTGTCGCCCTCGGAGATGGCGATCTGGCCGCGTTTCTCCCGCTCGGCCCGCATCTGCTTTTCCATGGCGTCGCGGATCGAGGCCTGGGTTTCGATGTTCTTGATTTCGTAGCGGGTGACCTTGATGCCCCAGGGCTCCGACGCCTGGTCGATGGCCAGCACGATCTCGGTGTTGATGTTGTCCCGGGATTGAAAGGTGGTGTCGAGGGCCAGTTTGCCAATCTCGGAGCGCATCGTGGTCTGGGCCAGCTGGGTGATGGCGAAGCGGTAATCGGTCACCCCGTAGCTGGCCTTGACCGGGTCGATCACCCGCATGTAGAGCACCCCGTCGATTTCCACCGAGATGTTGTCGCGGGTGATGCAGTTTTGCGGCGGCATGTCGATGGCCACCTCTTTCAACCCGTGGCGGTAGGCGATGCGGTCGAAGAAGGGGACCAGCAGGTGGAAGCCCGCCCCCAGGGTGCGGGAGTACTTGCCCAGCCGCTCGATCACCACGGTCATCTGATTGGGCACGATCACCGCGGTGCGGAACAGGGCGACGATGACGACGAAAGCAAGCAGGATCAGGACAAAGGCGCTGGCGGTCATGGGGTGTCTCCTTTTGAAGCGGCGCCGCTACCGGCGGGAACCCGCTCGACGATCAGGGTGATGTTGTCGACATCGACGATGCGGACGCTCTCGCCGAGGGGAATCTTTTCGTTCGCACGGGCCAGCCAGGAGGATCCCTGGTAGTGGACCCGTCCGGTGCCGCGCCCGGGATCGATCTCCTCCACCACCCGCACCAAACCGCCGCGGTCGACGTCGAAGCGCATCGCCTCGTCACTGTCGAACAGGCGTCCCAGAAAGGTCTTCTGGAGCATGCGGCGGAGCAGAAACAGCGACAAGAGGGAGGTGGCGATGAAGACCAGCAGCTGGCCCGACAGGGTCGGGGTCCAGCCGAGCAGGGTGGTCAGGGCGGTGAGCAGGGCTCCCGCGGCAAAAAAAACGATCACCAGGCCCGGTAAAAAGAACTCGCAGAAGACCAGGACGATGCCGACTAAGGCCCACCACGTAGCTGGAGAGAAGGGGGGGAGCATGTTCACCTCGCTTGGAAAAGTGGATCGCAGGGGGAGACTCCGGGGGCGGGGCGGTCGTTCGGGAAGCCCGCTTGTCCGAGCACCCGGCCGATCGATGTGAAATCGATGGTTCGCCGCTCGGGATCGGGGGTTAACGCTTCGCGCAACAGGTGCTGGACCTCGAGGGGGACGATCGGGGGGAAAGGGCTCTCGCCTGCTGGCGGATCTGTCGGCAATTCGCCGGTCAGCATCTCGAAGAGCATTCGCCCGAACGAGTAGACGTCGGAGCGGAAATCGGCGGGGTCGCCGGCAAGCCGTTCGGGAGCCATGTAGGCCTCCGTGCCCCAGAGCGCCCCCCCATCGCCCGGCGCAGCGGAGGGGGAGCGGGCGGGGGCCCCTTGGGCGGGGCGTAGCCGGGCCAAACCGAAATCGAGGATCTTTACCCGGTCCTGGCCGTCGATCATGATGTTGGCCGGCTTCAGGTCGCCGTGGACGACCCCCTTGTCGTGGGCTTCGATCATCCCTACGGCGATTTGCCGGGCGATGGGCAGGGCCCTTTCGGGGGGGAGGGGGTGGCCGTCGATCAGCCGGTCGAGGGGGGTGCCCTCGAGAAAGGGCATCACCAGGTAGCGATCCGCTCCCTCCTGCGAAACCTCCAGCACCGGGCAAATGTTCTCGTGGTCCAGGCGGGAGAGCGCTCCCGCTTCCCGCAGAAAACGGTCGTGGGCCTCCAGGTCGCGGGGCGAATCGAGGCGGATGCGCTTGATGGCCACCCGGCGGCCGCGCGGGATCTCCTCGGCCAAAAACACCTCGCTCATCCCCCCGCTGCCCAGGTTGTTCATCAGCCGGTAACGGCCGTGCAGGATCGAGTCGCGGAAGAGGAGGTGGTCGGAAAGCATGGTCGCATCTTCGGCACCGGACAGGGGGAAAGGGGATTGGCAGCCGGGACAGACAGGGATCCCCGGGCCGGCGAAGTGACCGCACTGTCTGCACTGCATGATCCGATTCTACCAGAACTCCTCGCCACCCGAAAGGCTCCCGGCGGTTGAATCTGTCGCTTCCCCGGGGTAGAATGGGGGGAATGAAACAGGCGGCGGTGATCCACGATTGGCTCAACGGCATGCGGGGCGGCGAACGGGTTCTCGAAGAGATCCTGGCCCTCCTTCCCGATGCCGATCTGTTCACCCTGATCTGGGAGCCCGAGAAGGTCTCGGAGGCCATCCGTCGCCACCGGGTGATCGACTGGCCTCGCGGGCGGACTGCGCTGGTCCGCCGCTACTACCCTTACTTTCTGCCGCAGCTGCCGGGGGCGATCGAGTCGTTCGACCTTGCTGGCTATCCCCTGGTGGTGAGCAGTTCCCACTGCGTGGCCAAAGGGGTCATTCCCGAGCCGGGGGCCCGCCACATCGCCTACCTCCATTCGCCGATGCGCTACGCCTGGGACCAGTTTTCCAGCTATTTCGGCACGGCTCCCCGCTGGAAGCGGGCCCTGGTCGCGGGGCAGATGGTCCGCCTGCGCATGTGGGACGTGGCCAGCTCGGCCAGGGTCGATCGCTTCGTGGCCAACTCCGAATTCGTGCGCGAGCGGATCCATCGCTACTACCGGCGCGAGGCCGAGGTGATCCCGCCGCCGATCGACACCGCTTTTTTCACCCCCGATCCCGGCGAGCGGCGCGGTGATTTCCTGCTGTGCGTGTCGGCCCTGGTGCCCTATAAAAACATCGCCTTTTTGGTGGACCACTTCACCACCGTCGGCAAACCGCTGGTGGTGGTCGGCGGGGGGCCCCTGCTCGGCTCGTTGCGCCGGCGGGCGGGCAAGACCGTCACCTTCCGCAGTTTCCAGTCCCGGGAGGAGTTGCGCACGCTCTATCGCCGGGCCCGGGCGTTGGTATTTGCCGGGGTCGAGGATTTCGGCATGGCGTTTGCCGAAGCCATCTCCTGCGGCACTCCGGTGGTGGCGTTGGGGCGGGGGGGGGTGCGCGACATCGTGCGCGACGGCGAGAACGGCCTCCTCTTTGCGGAAGCCACTTCCGGGGCCCTGGCAGGAGCTCTGGAACGACTGGACGGGACAACGTTCGACCCCGGGGTTTTGCACCGCAGCGTATCAGAGTTCGGCCGCGAACACTTCAGTCGCCGGTTCGCCCAGGTTCTGCAGGAGACCGTCCCTTGATCCTGCAGCGACGCCGTACCCTCTTCCAACTCTACGTCTTGTCCGACATCCTGGCCATCGTGCTAGCTTTTCACGCCACCTTCTGGCTGCGCTTCCACTCGGGGGTGTTCCGGGCCCCCAAAGGGATTCCCCACTACACCTCGTACCTGCTGGTCGTCCCCCTGCTGGTCTTTCTCCACCTGATCTACTTCTCCAACCAGGGGTTCTACAAGGTCAAACTGCGCCGCAACCGCCTCGACGATCTGTTCGTGGTGGTGCTCAACAGCCTGCTGGCCTCGTTTTCGGTGCTCCTCGTCTTCAGCTACCTGAAGAGCTACCGCTTCGTCGGGTTCGAGATCTCCCACGTCTACCTGCTCACCTACGCTCCGGTGGCGGTGGCCCTGATCTTCCTGTGCCGGTCGTTGACCTTTGCCTTTTTCCGCAACCGCTTCATGAAGCGCAACGGTTTGTCGCGGGTGTTGATCGTGGGCGACGGGGATCTCGCCCGCCTGACCGCGCAAAACCTGGAGAAGTACAGCCACTTCGGCATCGAGGTGGTCGGCTTCCTGGCCCAGGGGAATGGGCCCCGGGTGCTCGGCGGCACCGATCGGCTGACCGAGGTGGTGCGGCGCTTCCGGGTCACCGACCTGTTCATCGCCCTGCCGCTCAAAGAGTACGACACCATCGTCGATTTGATCGAAACCGGCAACAACCTGCTGGTCGATATCCGCCTCGTCCCCGACATGTTGCAGCTCGCCTCGCTGAAGGCCGGCATGGAGCACATCGAAGGGGTCCCGGTGATCAACCTGGGCGACATCCCGCTGCAAGGATGGCCCGCCTTTCTCAAGCGTGCCCTCGACATCTTCGGCGCGGTGGTGGGGCTGGTGGTGCTGCTACCCTTGCTGCTCCCGGTGGCCCTGCTGGTCAAGCTCACCTCGCGGGGGCCGCTGTTCTACCGCCAGGTACGCATCGGCCTCGATGGAGGGCCCTTTTCGATCCTCAAGTTCCGCACCATGATCGACCGGGCCGAAGCTCACACCGGCGCGGTTTGGGCGGCTCCGGGCGATCGCCGCATCACCCCCCTGGGGCGTTTCCTGCGCAAGTACTCGATCGACGAGCTCCCGCAACTGCTCAACGTGCTCGTCGGCACCATGAGCCTGGTCGGCCCGCGGCCCGAGCGGCCCGAGTTCGTCGATCAGTTCAAACACAACATCCCCCGCTACATGTTGCGCCACCGGGTGAAGGCGGGGATGACCGGCTGGGCGCAGGTCCACGGGTTGCGGGGCAACACCCCGCTCGCAGAGCGCATCGAGTTCGACATCTACTACATCCAGAACTGGACCCTGCGCCTCGACCTGGAAATCCTCTGGCGCACCCTGCTCAAGTTCAAGTTCATCGACCAGAGCGAGGGCTGACCGGAGCCTGGCCTATGGCTAGAGATATCGGAAATTTCCCGATTGACATCTTTTTTGGACCAGCGTAAGAGAGAGAGAATGGCGCAACCCTGCCCCCGCCCACCCGGAGAAGTCATCCCCGAAGAGTTCTCGCCATCGGTAAAGTTACTCCTCGATTGGGCGGTTTTTTCGAAAACAGGATTGCGCCGGGGAGGCCTTCGATGAAACGATTCGGCTGGATGTGGGCGGTAGGGATAGGGCTGTTGGCGGGCCTACTGGGGGCCTCAGTGCCGTATCGGTTTACTTCGGGAGTACCTGCGGCAAACTGCGCCGGGGCCACCGGGCTTCGTTTCGTCAGCGGCGATCAGGTGGTTTCGTTGGAAACTGGGGGGATGATTTTTTCCGCCGCCGGTCGCCCCCTTCGAGTCGATTTTATCGGGGCCAATCACGTGAGGCCCGTAAAGCTTTCGACGGCATCTCGGGCCGGAAATGGCCTGACTTCGTTGGAACGGGTGGTGTACCGGAACCTCTGGGACGGCATCGACCTGGTCTGTGAAACAACCCAAGGCGGCGTGATGAAGAGCAGCTACCTGGTCGCCCCCGGGGCCGATCCCGCCCGGATCCGCCTGCGCTACGACGGGGAGGTGACACTCACCCCTGCGGGAGAGCTGTCGGTCGCCTGCGCTACGGGCAAACTTACCGAAGGCAAGCCCGTCTCCTGGCAGGAAACCGATGCCGGGAACACCCCGCTCGGCTCGGCCTACCGACTTTGCGACGATGGCTCGGTTGGATTCCAGATATTTGGCTGGGACGGGGAGTCCCCGCTGGTGATCGACCCGGTCTCGATGTGGAACACCTTTATCGGGGGCGCCGCGCCAAACAACACTTCGGCACAAGCCGTAACGGTCGATGCCGCGGGCAACGTCTACATCGCGGGATATAGCTCGTCCAGCTGGGGCACGCCGATCCGGCCCTTTTCCGGGTACGATGACGGTTTTGTCGCCAAGCTCGATGCCAGCGGCAACCTGATTTGGAACACCTTCCTGGGAGGCTCCGACTTTGACAACGCCAACGGGATCGCCCTCGACGGCTCGGGCAACGTCTTTGTGGCCGGAACCAGCCGGGCCAGTTGGGGGGATCCCGTCCGGGCCTTCACCCCCGGCGGGGGGTGGACCGACGGGTTCGTGGCCAAGCTGAATGCCGAGGGCTCGCTGGAAGCCAATACGTTTTTGGGCAAAGGGAGTCCCGATGAGTGTACAGGCATCGCGCTCTCCTCCACGGGAAACGTGTGCGTGGCGGGAAGCAGCGAAAGCTCATGGGGGACCCCGACGATCCCGTTTCACTCCAGAACGGATGCTTTCCTGGCCGTACTGGGTCCCAACCTGGCTTTGCTGGGCAACGCTTTCCTGGGCGGCAATGGCGACGATTATGGATTGGCCATCGGCGTCGGGCCATCGGGGGGGATGTTCGTGGCCGGCTATAGCTATGAATCCTGGGGTGCGCCATTGAGCGCTTTTACGGTAGGGCCCTATGGTGAGACCGACGCCTTCGTGGCCAAAGTCAGTGCCGCCGGCGCCCTTCTTTGGAACACCTTCCTGGGAAGTACGGATAATGATCGGGCCTCACTACTGTCCTAATAAAATCTGCGGAGAGTAGGCGCCGGTCCTGAACTTCGG